>JAHWKS010000904.1 GCA_019347795.1 Planctomycetota bacterium
CGATCGAGGTCATCGAGGGCCCGCTGATGGACGGCATGAACGTCGTCGGCGACCTGTTCGGCGCGGGCAAGATGTTCCTGCCGCAGGTGGTCAAGAGCGCGCGTGCGATGAAGCGGGCGGTGGCGCACCTCGAGCCGTATATGGAGGAAGAGAAGCAGCGCGTCGTCTCGATGGGCAGCGGCGCGCAGGCGCAGGGCCGGATTCTCATGGCCACGGTGAAGGGGGACGTGCACGACATCGGCAAGAACATCGTCGGCGTGGTGCTCGGCTGCAACAACTACGACGTGATCGACCTGGGAGTGATGGTCCCGACCGAGAAGATTCTGGAGACGGCTCGCGAGAAGGGAGTCGATATCATCGGCCTTTCCGGTCTCATCACGCCGAGCCTCGACGAGATGGTTCACGTGGCCAAGGAGATGGAGCGGCAGGGTTTCGAGCTGCCGCTCTTGATCGGCGGGGCCACGACCAGCGCCAAGCACACGGCGGTGAAGATCGCGCCCCGGTACAGTCGGCCGACCGTCCACGTGCTGGATGCCTCGCGATGCGTGGGCGTGGTTGATCGGCTGCTGAGCGACGACCTGCGGCCCAAGCTGATCGAGGACAATCGCCGCCTGCAGGAGCAGCTTGCCGAGTCGTACAACAAGCGGCAGGATGCGAAGCTTGTGCCGTACCACGAGGCCCGCGAGCGGCGCTTCCGCATCGACTGGTCCGCGGCGCCGCTGGAGAAGCCGGAGTTTCTCGGCGTGCGCGCGCTGGACGAGTTTCCCCTGGAGGAGATTCGGCAGTACATCGACTGGTCCCCCTTCTTCCTCTCCTGGGAGCTGAAGGGAAAGTATCCCAAGATTTTCGAGGACAAGAAGCTCGGTGACGCGGCGCGGAAGCTGTTCGACGACGCCAACCGGCTGCTGGAGGAAATCGTCCGCGGGCGGCTGCTTACGGCGAAGGCGGTCTACGGCTTTTGGCCCGCGGCGGCAGTGGGAGACGATATCGCCCTCTATACTGACGAATCCCGCTCGGCGGAGATCGCCCGGCTGCACACGCTCCGGCAGCAATGGGAACGGCAAGGCCAGAGGGACTTCCGCGCCCTGGCCGACTACGTGGCTCCGGTCGAGTCGGGCCGGCAGGACTACATCGGCGCCTTCCTGGTGACTACCGGCCTGGGCGCGGACGAACTGACCGGGCGATATGAGGCGCAGCACGACGATTACAACAGCATCATGGTCAAGGCCCTCGCCGACCGGCTGGCCGAAGCGTTCGCCGAGCTGCTGCATCGCCGGGCCCGCAAGGAATGGGGCTACGGCCGCACCGAGCAACTGACGAACGAAGAGCTGATCGCGGAAAGGTATCGCGGCATTCGCCCGGCGCCGGGATATCCCGCACAGCCTGACCATACGGAGAAACGCACGCTCTTCGATCTCCTGGACGGCGAGCAAGCCACCGGCGTCACGCTTACCGAGAGCTACGCCATGTGGCCGGCCGCCAGCGTGTGCGGGCTGTACTTCGCCCATCCCGAAGCCCGCTACTTCGCCGTAGACCGCCTCACCCGCGACCAGGTCGAAGACTATGCCCGCCGCAAAGGCGAGCCGCTGCCGGTTATGGAGCGCTGGCTGGCGCCGAACTTGGGATACGAACCGGAGTAACGCCGAGGAAAATAGTGTCGCACGGTGTGATGCAGTTTCACGTAGGGGGGAGTGATGGATTGGCGAGATCGCATTAGCGTTGATCCGCAGGTGTGTCACGGGAAGCCGTGCATCAAAGGAACTCGCGTCATGGTGTCGGTGGTGATCGATAACCTAGCCGCCGGCGAGAGTCATGAATCGATCAAGCGCGGCTACAACATCGAGGAAGAAGACATCCAGGCGGCCCTGCACTACGCCGCCGAGCTTGCGCGAGATCGGTTTGCCGTCTTGCCTACCACAGTTTCGTGATCCAACTGAAGATTGACGAGAACCTGCATTCGGACGCCGCCAGCCTTCTGCGCCAACGCGGGCACGATGTGCTGACGGTCCATGAACAAGGGTTGAAAGGTCACGCCGATGTCGACATCGCTAACGTGTGTCGCCAGGAAGAGCGGACCATTATTACGTTGGACCTCGATTTCTCGGATATTCGGGAATACCCGCCGGGAGACTATCACGGGATCATCGTGCTACGATTGAAGAACCAGAGCCGGGCGTCGGTGCTGAACGTTCTCGGTCGGATTATCCCCATGTTCGACAGCGAGTCGCCCGTGGGGCGGCTGTGGGTCGTCGATGAACACCAAGTTCGAATCCGAGGCGGAAGTTCTTGAACGGGACCGTGAATTTGAAGGTGAACTATGGCCCGCGCAATGGAAAACCTATCGATTCTCAACAGCGCCGTTCGTACCTTCCTGGCGTTGGTGATCGTCGGCGCCTTGGGGTTGGGCGGCTGGATCGGCTATCAGTCGTATTACGAGTCCGACATCGCGATCCGGCGAACGTCGGAAGAGCTGGAAGCAACCCGGCAGGAGCTGGCGGCTCGCGAGGAGGCTCTCCGCGAAAAGGACGAACTGCTCGCTAAAAAAGATACGGAAATCGAAGACCTCAACCACACTATCGAGGCGAAGGATGAGGAGATTGCGCAGCTCGACACCAAGATGCGGCTCTTGAAAGTTGACCGCCGCATCGCGCACTTGACCATCGAGGACCAGCGGGAAGACCCGGAGAC
>JAHWKS010000086.1 GCA_019347795.1 Planctomycetota bacterium
AGGTGAGGGCGAAGGCCCAGACCCCCAGCGAGCGGCTGCCGAGGAAGTACTCGCTGAGGAACGCCTTCTTCTGCAAGAGCCGGTTGGAGGCCCACGCCAGGAACAGCACGCCCAGGATGTACAAGGCGAAGGTGTAGATCGCCGAGTTCCCCGCCGCCTGCCCCAAAAGCGGCGCGCCGGTGAGCGGCAGGATGGACGGCCCGAGAACGTCACCCATGCCGCCCCTCCTCCTCGCGATGCTGCTCGTGGATTTGCTTGGCGACGTCCTCTCCTTCATGCGCGACGCCGAGGTCGTCGTCGGTCATGAAAAAGAAGCAGAAGACGACCGTCATCACATCGGCGAAGATCCAGGGGACGAAGATTCCCCAGAACACCCACCGCGGCATGCCGAGCACCGTGGGGACTTCGGCGACGCTCTCGCCCGGCGCCAGGTAACCGTCGGCGTAGCACACCCCCACCGACCACGCCAGGCAGATCGCGAACACCGAGAGAATAAACACCGCCTCCCGCCGCGCGTGCAGGTAGAGCGGATCGTACGGCGGATCGCGAAGCGGCGCAGAGCTCATGGGCGAGGCGGTCAGAGAAATTCAGCGGCACATCAACGCCGCGAATTGTAAAGACGCCCCGCGCAGACTTCAACTATGAGGGACGCAGCGACGCAGCGCTTTCCGCGCGCCTGGTAGTCCGCGCGAGCGAGGGAACGCCAACGCCCTTCTCTCGGTTACTCGCTTGCGCGGCGGGCTTTCAGCGTGCGGAGCAGGCAAGGTATAATGGCGCAAAGTTCCTGGCGCCTCCCCGTCCCGTGTTTTGCGATCGAGCCCTATGAACGCCATTGCCTACGTGGATCGGCTTCTGGACCCAATGACCGCGGCTTTTACGCCGGAGCTGGCGCGGAAGCTCGTCGATTTGAAGATCGATCCCGAATTAGAGCGCCACGTGGAAGCACTTCGCGCAAAGGCGAACGCGGGCGCCTTGTCCCCCGAGGAGGAAAGCGATTACCACGAGTTCATCGAAGCCGTTGACGTGGTTTCCATCATCCAATCCAAGGCGCGACGTTTTCTGGCCGAGCGCGAATCTTAAATGGACGCGGCAACTCGCAGAATCGGCAGGTTTTGATCGACGAAGGCAGAAGCCTTTGAAAGCCGAATGCAGCTACTCCGTCCACACCCGCCGTTGCCGGGATGAGGGGATGCGCATTTTCTTGCGGTACTTGGTGATCGTGCGGCGGGCGACGTTGTAGCCTTGCGACTTGAGCTGTTTCACCAACTCGTCGTCGCTGTAGGGATGGTGCTTGTCTTCCCTGTCGATCAGGTCCTGGAGCCGCACGCGAATGGTGTCCCAGGCCACGTCCTCGCCGTCATCGCTCTTGGTGCCGCCGACGAAGAACCGCTTGAGCGGGTAAATGCCGCGCTGCGTTTGAATCCACTTGTCGTCCACCGCCCGGCTGACGGTGGTCACGTGCACGCCGACCTTGTCGGCGATCTGCTGCATCTTGAGCGGCTCCAAGGCCTCGGGGCCTTCCTCCAGGAACCGCGTCTGGTGATCGATGATGGCCTGGGCCACGCGGGTGAGCGTGCTGCGGCGCTGCTCGATCGACTCGATCAGCCACTGGGCGGCGTTGATCTTGCGCTTGATGAACTCCCGCTCCTCCGGCGTGGCGTTGCCGTTCAACAGCCGCTTGCGGTAGTACGAGCTGATGCGCAAGGTCGGCGTCTCGCCGTCTTCCAGCCGCACCTTGTACTTGCCGTTCTCATCGCGATCGACGAACAAGTCCGGCGTGACCGAGCGGACGTTGATCTCGCTGAACTCGGCGCCCGGCTTCGGGTTCAGCTTCCGCAGCTCATCCCAGGCGTGCTGGATCGTCTCCAGCGAATAGCCGGTCTTCCGCTGAATGGCGGGAAGGCGGTTGTCGCGCAGGTCCTCGAGATGCCCCGAGATCAGCGTCTTCAGCTCCTCGTAGTACGGCATGCTGGGCGTCAGTTGCAGGAGCAGACACTCCCGCAACGAGCGGGCGCCGACGCCGGGCGGCTCCAGACTCTGCACCACGTGCAGCGCCTCCTGAGCCAGCGCCTGCAACTCTTCGTCGGCGGTGGGCGGGAGCATGTCCTCCAGCGTCCCTTTCAGGTAGCCGTTGGAGTCCAGCCCGGAGATGATCCGCTCGCACATGGCGTGCAGCGTCGGCTCCAGCTCCAGCTCCCCGAGCTGATGGTCGAGATAGTCGTAGAGCGACTCGTGCCGCGACACCGCGTTGGCCATCGCGTCATGCTTCCGATCCGACTCTTCGGCGATCCGCGTGGCCGAGGGTCGGGAACGTTCTTCATAGGCGTCGGGGAAATCATCCCCCATGTTCAAGAGCCGCTCGAAGTCTTCCACGTTGTCGTGGGCCTCATCCACGACCAGCTCTTTCTCCGTGTCGGCGGGGGAGTCGGGATTCTCTCGCTCCTCCTGCTCTTCCGGCAGGTCGGGGTCCAGCTCCTGAATTTCGAGGATGGGGTTCTCAATAATCTCCTGCTCAATCCGTTCCTGCAGGGCGAGAATCGGCAACTGCAGAATCTCCATCGACTGGATCATCCGCGGCGCCAGAATCATGGACTGTTTTTGCTGGAGCTTTTGCTCCATGCCCATCGACATTTTTAACATGGCTCTTCGCCCATCGCTCCAAAAATGAGTGGACCGCCCGATTGCGCCGCTGGTAAGGGCTTTCCCGCTCTTTCCAGTTCGCCGGCGCGGGCGGCGACCGCCCCGTCCGTGGGTCGCTACACTATTCTATCACGCAAAGCAGCAGGCACACTCCGGGCGCCGTTCTCAAAGTAGTAGGCACACTCCGGGCGCCGTTCTTCCTCCGGGCGCCGTTCTTCCTCCGGGCGCCCTTCTTCTCGCAACGGCACACGGAGGGCGCCTGTTACTATCAAAACTTCTGCCGAGCCGTGAGGGCGTCGGCGAGGATCTCTTTGTTCGTGTATTCCAAAATGCTGCCGGTCGTGATGCCGCGGGCCAGCCGCGTGATGTTCACCGGGAAGTCGGCCAGGACGTTGGAGATATGCAAGGCCGTCCCGTCGCCTTCGATGTTGGGATTCGTGGCCATGATCACTTCCTGCACCTGCCCCGCGGCCACGCGCTCGACCAGCTTGTCGATCGTCAGGTGCTCCGGCCCGAGGCCGTCCAGCGGGGCGATCCGCCCCAGCAGCACGTGATACAGCCCGCGATAGGCGCCCGACTGCTCCAGGGCCATCACGTCCCGCGGCTGCTCCACCACGCACAGCTCGCTCGGGTCGCGCTGCGGGTCGCAGCAGATGTCGCACAGTTCGCTCTCGGCCAGGAAGTAACATTGCCGGCAGTAGTGAAGGTTCTCGCGAACGTTGCGGATCGCGTCGGCCAGGGCCAGCGCCTCCGCCTTGTTCACTCGCAATACGTGGTACGCCAGCCGCTCGGCCGACTTCTGGCCGATTCCCGGCAGTTTGCCGAATTGGTCAACCAGGTTCGCCAGCGATGCGGAAAACTGGGGCATAGGCTACGACTGCTCACCTCCTCCCGCGAACTGCTCCAGGGCCTGGGTCAGGCCGGGCAGGTCGATTCCCTCGGTCATTTCCTTCATCGCGTCGACGTGAAGCTGCTTCGCCTTGGCGAGCGCCTCGTTCACCGCGGCGGGGACAAGGTCTTCGAGCATCTCCAACTCGCCGCGTTCCAGAAGCTGCGGGTCGATCGTCAGCCGGAGGATCTCGCCGACGCCGTTGGCCTCGACCTCGACCATGCCGGCGGCTACGGAAGCCGTGACTCGCTCCCTCCGCAGACGTTGATTCAGTTCCTGCATCTTGCCGCCCATCTGCTGCGCGGAGCGCATCAGAGAGGGGAGGTTCGCCAGACCTTTAAACACGCACGGCTCCTTTCCGCTCATTCGGCTCGGAGGATTTCTGCGTCGAACTCCCGAATCGCCTCGCTCACCAGAGGGTGCGAGCGAAGCTCCACCAGGCGCTGTTGCCGCGACACCCGCCGCGGCGGCGGCGCCTGGGTTTCCTCACGCGCAGGGGCCGAGGCCTCCAGCGTCAGTGCAATCGGCGCGCCAATAATCTCGGCCAGAGCCTGTTCGATCTTTTGCTTGTGCTCAGGCCGCTCGCACTGTTGCTTCTGGAAATTATAGTTTTCCGGAAAGATGAGGGCCAGCCGGTTTGGCGCAGAAGTTGCTATGGGGCTGGGCGCCACGACGGCGGCCGCGGTTTCGGCGAAGGTCTTGGTCAGCCCGGAGAGCGACTCGACCACTTGCCGCCAGATTTCCTCCGCGTTTTCCGGGGTCAAGGCGGCTTCGCGGGGCGTCTCCGGTTCGACGGAAGCGGGCGGGTCGGCTATTCGTTCCGGGGTCGTGTGGCCGTTACCCCCGGCGCTTTTTTTTTCCGGCGCGGCGGTGGGCGTCGGCCGAGCCCGACCCCCGGATGGCTTCGCAGTCGTTGGAGCGGCGCCATCCTTCAACTCGGCCGTCAGCGCGGCCAGCTCGTCCAGGTTCTCCAGGCTGCACGTCCGCACGACCGCCATCTCCAGCAGCACGCGGCCGTGCGCGCTTTGGCGCATGCGGACGACGGTCTGATCGAGGATCTGCACGACCGCGAGGATCGTCTCCAGCCCCATCTCGCCCGCGGCGGCGGAAAGTTTGGGATAGTCGCTCGACAGCGTGTTGAGCATCAGCTCCTCGCCGCAGCCGACGGCGGCCGCCATCATGTCGCGGAAGTAGCCCAAGAGTTGCTCGGCGAGCTGACCGGCATCGACGCCTTCACTTAAAGCGTGCTCGACCTCCGCCAGCGCCGCGGCCGCGTCGCGGGCCAGGATGTGCGACGCGAGCTTATCCAGCGCCCCGCCGCGAGCGGTGCCGAGCATCGCATGTACGTCGTCGGCGGCGATCGTGTCTCCGCAGAAGGAAAGAAGCTGCTCCAGGAGCGACTGGCTGTCGCGCATCGAGCCGGCGGCCCGCCGCGCCAGAAGCTGCAGCGCCTCCGGCTCGGCCTTCACCCCTTCGGAATCGACGATGTGCTGCAGCCGCTCGACGATCGCGCCCGCTTTCACCGGCGCGAAATCGAATCGCTGACAGCGGGAGAGGACCGTGATCGGAATTTTTTCCGGATCGGTGGTGCAGAAGATGAACTTCACGTGCTCGGGCGGCTCCTCCAGCGTCTTCAACAACGCGTTGTAGGCCTGCGTGGTGAGCATGTGAACTTCGTCGATGATGTAGATCTTGAACCGCGCCCGGCTGGGGCGGACGTTCACATTCGAGCGAAGCTGGCGAATCTCGTCGATGCCGCGATTGCTGGCGCCGTCAATCTCCAGCACGTCCACGTCTTCCCCCGCGGCGATGCTCAGACAGATGTCGCACTCGTTGCAGGGAGTGGGGGTCGGCCCTGTCTCACAGTTCAGGGCCTTGGCGAAGATGCGGGCCGTTGAGGTCTTTCCCACGCCGCGGGCGCCGGTGAACAGGTACGCATGGCCGACGCGGCCCGTGATAATTGCATTCCGCATCGCCTGGGCCGCCTGCGCTTGCCCGACCAGCTCCTCGAACGATCGAGGCCGGTAACGCCGGGCGACGACGACATACTCCGCTTGCCGGCGGGTGGTCGATTTTTCAGGAGACAACGGAGAAGAGGAAGATTTTGAATTGGCCATGATGCCGCGATTGCCGGAAAGGAGGCTTCCGCCGCCTGGGCGTCGCGGGCCGAAGCATAGGGGGCTAGCCCACGGCCGTCAATTTGTCTCGCGAGCCGGGCGGAGGGGCGTTGGGGTGTTGCCGGGAAACGGCCCCTCGCAAAATAACGCCTTGCTTAGAGCTGCTCCGGTCAATCCCCATCTTGGTTCAGGGCACTCCTTGCAGGGCCGCTCCCAGGCAGCCGATCCCAACGCCGCGCCCGTTAGTTGTACGTCGCCGAGCGAGGCGGGTCAAAGGGGCGGAAGATAAAGGCGCATGACCCGCTGCGCGAGCCGCCCGCATCAAGCCGCCTGTCAGCAATGGACATCGACGGATGCGCCTCGTAAGGAATCTACGAGCGGGAAGTACCGGCGACGGCAGGCGTCATTCGTCGCGATATTCATCCGAAACCGCGAGGAGTTTCGCCAGGGACAGTTCGAAGCCGGGGAGCAGGGGCGTGCGGTAGATTTCGCCCTCGCGCGTTGTCCGCCTCGCCCAACGCTTCCCGCGCCAGGCGTACACGGTCATGGTGCGGCGGAAGCGGTCGATGATCCAGTATTCCTGCACGCCCAGGTCGCGGTACTCCGTCCGCTTCTCGTCGTAGTCGCGGCGCTGGTCGGCCGGCCGGGCCGAGGGGAACTCGACCACGATGGCCGGCGGGTCCCGCCGCGCCGCCGGTCCGCGCGTGCGGGGCCGACGCCCCAATCCGGCCCAAATTGCACGATCACACCGCCGGTTCTGGCCGTGCGTGCGGAGGTTGTGCTCGGGCAGCGTCAAATCGAGCGATCTTCCCTCGGAATGCGATTCGCGGTAATTCCGCAGCCAACGGCCGAGTTCCTCATTCGCATCGCGTTCTTCTTCCAGCGGGGCCGGCGTCACGACCAAGACTCCATGGATCAATTCATACCGGTATCCCGGGTCGTACTCGGCCTGCTCGAACTCGTCGAGCGTCATCAGCATTCCCGCGTCCCGCGGGCCGAGGGGACTTACCGCGGTGTCGGCAATCGTGGCCATGAATGCGAGTCCTCAAGCGGAGACTGTCGGCTCAGCCGCCATTGTTTCGATGCCAACCCCACATCTTGCTCGTATTGTACCACGCACCAGCAAACAAGTTGCGTGCTTTTAGCAGCGCGGGGGGCTTCCGCCGATCAAGGCGTCGCGAGGGGAAGAGTACCCGTGAGAATGGCGGCCGTCAATTTAGTCTCGCCCGCCTTCATGAACCGGCGATGTTCGGCGCTGCCGGGGAGCGGCCCCCGCACAAGAGTACCCCGCTTAGAGCTGCTCCGTGTTTCAGGCCTGACTCGGTTCACGGCTCCCCCTTGCGAGGGCCGCTCCCAGGCAGTCATCCGAACGACTGGCCTGTTAGTTGTACGCCGCCCGTCGCCAAAGGTCAAAGGGTCGCCAAACGACATTGACGCAAATCGAGAGGAGCACTATCGTTCCCAGTTTCGGGGACCGAAAATCGTCAAGCCGAATATGACCCAACCGCAGCGAACGGAGTCGCCTCCTCGGGTTCAGGAGATCGACCTGGCCGCCAGGACCATCGGCCCGGGGCGCCCCGCCCTCATCATCGCCGAAGTGGCCCAGGCGCACGACGGCAGTCTGGGGATGGCGCACGCCTACATTGACGCCGCCGCGACCGCGGGGGCGGACGCGGTGAAGTTCCAGACGCACATTGCCGCCGCCGAGAGCACGCCGCACGAGCCGTGGCGGGTTCCCTTCAGCCGGCAGGACGCCGCCCGATACGACTACTGGAAGCGGATGGAGTTCACGCCCGAGCAGTGGAGCGGGCTCAAGCTCCACGCGGAGGAGAAGGGGCTGGTGTTTCTCAGCTCTCCTTTCTCGGATGAGGCGGTGGACCTGCTCGACCGGCTGGGCATGGTCGCCTGGAAGGTCGCCTCGGGAGAGGTCGATAACCCGCTGCTCCTGGAGCGCATCGGGCGCACCGGGAAGCCGGCACTGGTGTCCAGCGGGATGAGCTCCTGGACGGACCTCGATGCGGCGATCGAGTTGCTGCGCCGCCTCGGATCGCCCGTCGCTCTGTTCCAGTGCACCACGGCGTATCCCTGCCCGGCGGAGAAGGTGGGTCTGCACGCGATCGGCCAACTGCGGGAGCGGTACGCCGCGCCGGCGGGTCTCTCGGATCACTCGGGAACGATCTTCCCTTCGCTGGCGGCCGCGGCGCTGGGAGTGGAGCTGCTGGAAGTCCACCTGACGTTCAGCCGCGAGATGTTCGGTCCCGACGTGCCGGCCTCGGTGACCACCGCCGAGCTCCGCCAGTTAGTGGACGGAGTGCGGTTCATCGAACGTGCGGTCAGTTCGCGCCCCGATAAGGATGCGCTCTCCGGCGAGCTGGAGGATTTGCGGCGGACGTTCGGCAAGGGCCTGGCGCCGCGGCGCGATTTGCCTGCGGGAACGCGGCTCGACCGGGAGCACCTCACGGTGAAAAAGATGGGAGGCGGCATTCCGGCGCGGCGATACCGCGATGTCCTCGGCAGGACCTTGCTCCGCAGTGTGGCGGCCGACGAGCCATTTTCCGAGGCGGACCTCCGCGACTGAACCTGGGGAACTGCGCGATGATGCTGAAAGTCGAGCGGAAGCCGCGAAAGATCTGCGTGGTGGTGACGGCGCGGGCCAGCTATTCCCGTATCCGCACCGCGTTGGCGGCCATCCGGGAGCATCCCGACCTTCAGCTTCAGTTGGTGATCGGCTCCTCTGCGGTGCTGGACCGCTACGGCAACGCCGCCCACTGCATTGAGGCCGACGGCTTCGCCATCGATGCCCGCATCTACAACATCGTGGAAGGCGAGACGCTGGCGACCTCGGCCAAGTCCACGGGCCTGGCGCTGGTGGAGCTTTCCACGGTCTTCAGCCACCTGCAGCCGGACGTGGTGGTTTCCATCGCCGATCGCTTTGAAACGCTGGCCACAGCCGTTGCGGCCGCGTACATGAACATTCCCCTGGCCCACATCCAGGGAGGCGAGATCACGGGGTCGATCGATGAGAAGGTCCGCCACGCGGTCACCAAGCTGGCCGACTTGCACCTGGTCGCTTCCCAGCCGGCGGCCGAGCGAGTCGTCCGCATGGGCGAAGCCCGAAACCGCGTTTACGTCACGGGCTGCCCTTCGATCGACCTGGCGGAAGAAATCCGGCAGGATTCGGCGCTGAACTTCGACCCGCTCGCCAGGTACGGCGGCGTGGGCGCGGCCGTGGATCTGTCCCAGGGATACCTCGTCGTGCTCCAGCACCCGGTTACCACGGAGTGCGATGAGGCGCTGGCCCAGATCACCGAGACGCTTTACGCCGTGAAGGACGTGGACCTCCCCATCCTCTGGTTCTGGCCGAACGTGGACGCCGGCTCAGACGCCACGAGCAAGGGAATCCGCCGCTTCCGCGAATTGGAGAACCCGGCCAACTTCCACTTCTTCAAGCACATGGACTCGAAAGATTTCCTGCGGCTGCTCTCCAACAGCCGGGGGATTGTCGGCAACTCCAGCGTCGCCATTCGCGAATGTTCCTATCTGGGCGTGCCCGCGGTGAACATCGGCACGCGGCAGAACGGGCGCGACCGGGGCCGCAACGTGATCGACGTTCCGCACGAACGGCAGGCGATCCGGGCGGCGGTGGAATCGCTCGTCACGCGCGGCCGGGCGCCGCGCGACACGCTCTACGGCGAGGGGAATGCCGGCCGCCGCATCGCCGACGTGCTGGCCGCGGCGCCGCTGGACATTCACAAGCGACTGGAGTTTGAGGACGTGATCCACGTCGGGAGTGAACTTCAGCATCAGAAACGGCGGGCCGCGTGAACCAACCAGAGCAGACTCCTCGTCCCCGGATTCTCGGCCTCATCCCGGCCCGCAGCGGCTCGAAGGGAGTGCCGAACAAGAACATTCGCCTGCTCGGCGGACAGCCGCTGCTTCACTACGCATGCCAGTGCGGCCTGGAGTCGCATCACATTACGCGCACCATCGTCTCGACCGACTGTCCGGAAATCGCACGAGTGGCGCGGTCGGCGGGCGCGGAGACGCCCTTCCTACGGCCGAAGGACCTGGCCCGCGACGACAGCCCGACTCTGGACTTAGTTCGTCACGCGCTGGATTGGCTGGAGCAGCATGAGGGGGAGTCGCCGGAGATCGTGGTGCTGCTTCAGCCGACGGCGCCGCTCCGCCGCGCGGAGCACGTGGACGAAGCGCTGGAGAAGTTGCTTGCCGCCGACGCCGACTCCGTGGTGAGCGTGCGGGCGGTCGAGAGCCACTTCCATCCACGCTGGCAGTTCACCATCGAGGGAGGAGAGCTGCACGTCTACACAGGCGAGCCGCTGGTCGAGTTGGTCCCCCGACGGCAGTTGCTCTCGCCCACGTACGTCCGCAACGGCGCGATCTACGCCTTTCGCCCGCGCTCTCTGGAAGCTACCGGCTCGATCTACGGCCGCAGGTGTCTGGCGTACGAAATGTCGGCGGAGCTCTCGCTGAACATCGACACGCTGGACGACTGGCGGGAAGCCGCGGCCCACTTCGCCCGCGCGGCATAAGCACATGAGCGGACGGTTGAGGAGACGTCCGCTCGCTCACTTCACCCAGAAGGGCGCCTGGCTGGTTCGCTGCGACGTAAATTCCAGGGGCAACGCTTCGGGACCCTGCCATTGCAGCCGCACAAGGTCAAGTGCGCTTCGGCCGCCGTGAGGGGGCGGCGGCGTCGGCCTGCCGTTGACCGCATGCTTCGCTCTTGCGGCGTCGGGGCGGGACGAATATTATCCCCCTCCCATGTTTCTGGGCTCGCGCGCCGTTGGCGAATTTCCTCCCGTGGGGCATCCGATGAACAAACTTCAGGTGAGGCGAAAATACGACGCAGCCGGGTTGGAGCGAGTTCCCTGCAACCTCTGCGGCGCCGATGACGTGGAGACGCTCCAGCAGTATGAACGGTTTGGCGGCCGCGTCCCGACTGTAATTTGCCGCCGGTGCGGCCTGATGTATTTGAACCCCCGCTGGAGCGAGGACTCGTACCGCAGGTTCTACGAGGAGGACTATCGCGTCCTGATGGGCGAAAGCGACGATCCCTCCGCGGAAATGATGCTGCGGCAACGAATTCACGGAGCGAAGATTCTCGCGTTTTGTGCGCCGTTCCTGCGGGACGTGAAGAGCGTATTGGACATTGGCTGCGCGGCTGGGGGCGTGCTCTCGGCGTTCGCTCTGGCGGGCGACTACCAACTCGGCGGCGTGGAGCCTTCACGCAAACACGCCGAGTACGTGCGCACCTTCGGGTGGGAGGTTCACGAGGGCCTTTTTGAAGACGTCCGGCTGCCCCCCGAGTCCCGGGATCTGGCGATCATGAC
>JAHWKS010000087.1 GCA_019347795.1 Planctomycetota bacterium
GGCACGCGCCGTACCTGATCGGGAGCGTAGTGGAGACATCCATCTTCGTCGCGTCGCCACGCTCGAATGAGCTTGTCCAAACCGCCGGCAAAGAGCGTGCGGCCGTCGCGGCTGAAGCCGAGCGAGGTCACGTACGCGGCGGGACCCTCGCCTTCGAAGCGCATCACGGGATCGGCGGCCGGCGGAAACTCCTGCGCGGCGGCGACGCCCGCGGCCAGCCCCGCCATCAGCGTTAAGCAGAAAGCTCGCACGATCATCGGCGCTCCAACGGGATTCTGATGATCGGGCGAACGCCAACCTGCTCCGAAGGGAGCACCGGCGTGAACGGGCGGCGGTCGGCGGAGCTGCGGACGCAGTCTACGAAGGAGTTTTCATTGGCGACCGCAAACGGATTGCCGTCCGGCGCCAGCTTTCCCAGCCGGGGCGTGCGGGTCCAGGAGTACACCTTCGCTTCGACGATGTTCTTGTGCGCCAGCGCGTACACGACGTGCTCCGCAAGAGGAAGGTCGGCAGTCGATCCTCCCAGCCAGAGGGCGAACTCATACGCGACGTCGCCGGGAATAAAAACGGCGGTGTCGGAGTCGGCGAGGCTGCTCGACTTCTCCCGCCACGCATCCAGGCGCGGGCTTGCGCTCCACGGCGCCTGCTGGGCGAACTTTTGGAAGACGCTCTTCGGGACAACTTCGCTCATCGCGTAGTAAGGAGCGAAGGCGCTGTTGGGCGGCGCCACAAACACGAACTCAACCCACGTGCGCTTGTCGAGCCGGTGGATAATCCGCGCGTGAAACTTCTGACCGCCGAACTCGATCACGTCGGACTCCGCCAGCGGCTCATAGCCGTCGGGAAGCCAGATGCCCGGCTTGACGGTCACCACCGGCGGGAAGTCGCCCCCTTCGGAACGGATGTCATAGTCGGGGTTCTGTCGATCGCCCGTCGCTTTCTTCACCCTCTCCCGTGTGTAGTCGTACAGTTCGTGGAAATTGAGAACGCCGTCCTGGTTCTGGTCCGCGGGGTTGTCGTCGTACGTCAGCGCCTTGAGGAGGTAATACGTGAAGACCCCATGCTCGAGGTCCTTCGGCTCCTCCGACTTTTCTCCGGGACCGCAACTGAACAGGGACAACACTTGTTTCGGCGGCGTGGGGAGGTTGACCGCCCGCTTCCCCGCCTCGTCGGCGCCGGCCACGGAGCGGCCGTCGTCGGTGAAGGGCTCATTACGGCAGGCGTCGCAAAAGAAGAACACCGCCTTGGCGCGGCACTTCTCGTTGAGCAGCGCATAAATGGCGTCAAGCGTAATGAAGTTCGTCTTCTCCTTAAAGTTCGCGTCCCCCGGAAGCAGGCACATCTGCAGCTTCCCGTCCACCTCGTGCTGCACGCCGTGCCCTGAGTAGTAAAGCAACAGCGTATCCTCAGGGCCGGCCCGCGCGGCCATCTGCTCCAACTGCTCCAGAATGTTCTTGCGGTGAGGCAGACGCCGGGAGTCGTTCTTTGCATTGAACTCGCGCGTCGAAAGCACCACGACGTTTGTACGCAAGAACTCGCGGTCGGCCGCGTCCTCGTGCTCCCAGAGACGCTTTCGGACCTGATCGACGTCATCGTCGGCGTACTCCAGCGGCGCCAGCCCGGAGCCGGGATTGTACTTATCGATGCCGATGAGGAGCGCGTAGTTGGTTTCCGTCCGGTTTTCGCCGGCGGGCGGGCGAATGGCTTCGGACGAAGCGCCCCCCACGGAGCGCGTTCCGTCGGACACCGGCGCCGGCTGCTCCGCAATGACCCGCGACTCCGCCTTTCGCGGCGGCGGGGGCCCGGCGGCGACTTGCTGCGGACCTTGATCGCATGAGGCGAGAACCACAACCAGGCAAACCGCAATCGTTCGCAGCATGGCGGGACCTATTTATGTTTTCGGCGGGAGGTTCGCCGGCGACTCGTCGATCTCGTAGCGGATCGTCAGAGCAGAGCGATTGCGGCCGATGAACCGCTCTTCCTCCGTGTACCTGGCCTCGATGCGTTCGCCCTTGCCGGTCCCGGCGTCCCCGCCCCGCGTGACCGTGTCGGGATCGCGCTCCCCGGGCGGAGGCGTCTCGCCCTTCCGCCACGCATGGGCGAACTGGAGGGTGATCGTCCCCACCTGCTCCGGCGGGCGGTTCAACTGCACCGCCAGGGCGCCGGCGAAGTCGGTCACCACGAACTCGTCGGAAACGTTATTCGTGACGTGCCATCCGCGAATGTCGCGCGGCTGCGGCGCGACGCCGCCTTCGGCGTCCCGAGTGGCCCGCGGGAGGATCACGCGCGAGTACTCTTTATACTCGCTGAACTCGAACAAGCTCAAACCGTCGATGCTGATCGCCGCGGCGGCGTCAAAGCCGGCCGACTTGTTGATGATCCGGATGCGGAACACGTCGCCGCGCTTGAGCCGCACGCGGGCGTGGCCGTCTTTGTCCACGGTCACCTCGCAGGGGATGAACCGATCGCCCGACTTCTTGAGGATCTGCACGACGTGCTCCGCGCTGGCCGAGTTGGCGACGCTGTGGCGGTCGATGACTTTCACCAGCGGCGCTTCCGCTCCGCCGAGCACGTCCTCTTGATCGGCGGACGCCGGCGTGCTGGGACCGACCAGCGCCGTGAGAAACTCCTCGTCGGGCGCCTCGATCTCAAGCTGCTCGCTCCAGACTTCGTCGATTGTCCGCGTGCGAAACACCCGCAGGATGAGCTTGAGCCGCGGGTTGTCAGGACCGTTGTCATTGATGCCGTAGTCCCCCTTGATCTCCAGCGCAGCCGCCCGGGCGGCCGCGCCCTTGGCGACCGCGACCCCGAGCTTGTCCAGCTCCTCCTCGAGCGTCTTCGCCAGGAGCGAGCCCACGCTGGCGGGAAATCGCGTGGGGCCGGAGATCGCGCCCACGGCGGCTTCGCGCTGCTCCTCCTCGCGGATCACCTTCGAAATCTCTGCCGCCAGTGCGGCGATGCTTTCTCGCAGGCCGGCGGCGTCGGGGCGGACCCCCAAGTGCACCGGCACGGCCCCGGGACGAAGCTCGCGGGCCACGAGCTGATACAGCGAGACGGCGCGGTCCCGCGACTCCCAATCAGCCCGCTTGATCCGGTCTCCGTTAATCAGCGGCACGAGTCCGCGCTGTCCCAACCGGGCGATGTTCTCGATTTTCTCGCGCAAGGTCTGTTCGGCGATCGCGAGGTTCGCCGCCCCCTGCTCCACGACCCCCAACTCTACGACCGCATCGGTCAGCGCCAGCGACTGGTTGTAGCGGCGGGCGACGAAGTACACCGGCTCTTCCAGGCGCCGCATTTCTTCCAGCGACAATTCCTTGCCGGGCGGAGCGAAGAAGACGCCGATCGCCTTTTCCAGAAGTACGACGGGCATTTGGTGTTCCAGCCGACCACCGGGCGGAGCGAAGAAGACGCCGATCGCCTTTTCCAGGGCCGTGAGGTAGCGGTCCTGATCTTCCGTCAAGACCCGCTCCAGCTCGTTCTGGGGCGGAACCAGGTGCTCCAGCGCCCGCCGCGTCGCTCCTGCGAGTGCAACTCCGCCGCGCATCTGGTCCTGGAACGAAATCATCCCATGCCGGTGGCAGGCCACGCAGGAGATGCCGTTGACGATGGTCGCATCGCCCGACGCCTTGAGGACGTCGTCCTGAGCAATCCCGAAGGGGGCCGCGTCCAACCGGTTCCCCTCCGCATCAATCAGCAGGTACAGGTGCAAACCGTTCGGGAGGCTGGCGATCAGCTCGCCGCCGTCGTGCTCATACGCCAACTGCGGGAAGGGATGCGCCGCGGACTGCAACTTCGGTCCGAAGGGAGACGACATGATGTTCCGACGTCCCTCGACGCCGAGAAAGTCGTGGCTGATCCAAAAAACGCCGTCATAGGCGCCGAGGTTGTGCCTGTCGAGCACCCGGTTGAACTCCGCGACGCCGCTGTCGATCACGCCGCCGCGCACCAGCCGATTCGGCTTACCCGCCAGGGCGTCGAGGAAGTCCTGCTCGTCATCCACGTCCAGGTCCGCCAGCAGCTCATCGAGCGTTTTGGGCAGCCCCAAGAGATCGTGGTAGAGAGGCGGCCGCAAAGCCGTCGCGACGAACCAGTCGGCGTGAACGTACGGCAGGTCGCTTCCCGCCGCCGCGTATACCTGCCGCGCAGCATCGGCCAGGGCCCGGTCGCTCAATCCGTCCAGCCGCAGGCCATACGGATAGCGGTCCACAATCCGCAGCCACGCCTCCCGCGGATTCGGCCATTTCAGCTTCCGCAGGTCTACCTCATAGATCGTCTGCTCGTCGTCCAGCGCGGCGGGGAGAATGATCTCCTCAGCCCGGGAGACGCTGTTGATCGCCTTGGAGAGGGCGGCGCGGTAGAGCCGCAGGTCGTCGTCGCTTACGCGCGGATCGTTGTACACGTGGAGCAGGGTGAAGAAGCGGAGGCTCCGCCGCGTCGCTTCATCGCCTTCCTGATCAAGGCGCTTTTTGAGCGTCGTCAACAGATGCTCCAGGCCCAGCTTCTTTCGCTCGGCGAAGGTGGGAAAGTTCGCCCCTTCCGAGATCCAGCGGCGGAGCAATTCCTTTTCGGCCGCGGAAAGCGGCGGCCCGCCCTTGGGCATCTCGTCCCCTTCAATGACCTGCAGGATTCTCGAATCGTCGGGATCGCCGGGCGTCAGGTAGCCGTCCTCGATGAGGCCGTCGCGGTCCAGCACTTCCAGGTCTTCATACTTGTGCTCGGCCCCGTGGCAGGCGTGGCAGCGACGCTTCAGAAGCTCGCGGGCCTGGAATTCGAGATTCGCGGTTTCGTCGGCTCGCGACGCAGCCGCGCTCAGGCAGATGAACACGCCCGCTGCCCAGCGAAGGCCTGCGAACATCAGTTTCATGATTTCTTCTCGGCGTCTGACATCAGCAGCCGCGCACGAGGCCGCCCGCGGCCGACTTCCCATTATGGCTATTCCCATCGGCGGCCAAAACCGGTCAAAAAACCGGCGAAATTGCGCCGCGCGCTCCCAACGCAGGATCTTCAGCACCAGCGACGTTTCAAGCCGGTATAATCTCCACGGAAACTTGAAGACAATTTCTGGACTCGCTGAAATAGGAGAGAAAGCCCCCGAAATGCCGCAGAAAAACTCGACAAAGATCGTCAACCAAAACGAGTGGCGGGTGGTCGGCATGTCGCGGAGCGGGAGCCACGCCGTCATCAACTGGCTTTTGGCGCAAATGGACGGCCGCACCTGCTTTCTCAACTGCGCCGAGCCGAAGCACAACCCGTTTGAGCGGCTGCGGCCGCTGGGCTCCGGTTCGTCGTACGTCGCGAACTATCGGGAGTTTGATCTGGAGCAGGAGCGGCGCGGCAAGCAGTCGCGGAAGGACTATCTCATCTACAGTCACGAGGACTGCTATTTGGGCCTGTTGCGTAATGGGCCGTGGGAGGAGCAGCACGACCAGTGGATCGGCCCCTCGGCCTCGCGCCGCGATATCCTCGTCCTCCGCGACCCGTTCAATCTCTTCGCCAGCCGGATCAAATACGGCATTGGCGAAGTGCCGCCGCGGCGCGCGATGCAAATCTGGAAGCAGCACGCGCGGCAGTTTCTCGGCGAGCGGCGCCCTCTGCCGCGGACGCCGGTGCGGATCTCCTACAACCATTGGTTCCAGGATCGGAAATACCGTCGCAGCGTCGCTCAGGAGTTGGGGCTGCACTTCACCGATGCGTCGTTCGAGGTCGTTCCCGACACGGCCGGCGGCAGCTCGTTCGACGGCCTCCGCTACCGCCGCCGCGCCTCGAAGATGAAAGTCCTCGACCGCTGGCGCGAGCTGCTGGGAAACGAGGAATACGAGCAACTCTTTGATGAGGAAGTTCTGCGGCTGGCCGAGGCGATCTTCGGACCCTTGCCCGCCGCTGAGGAGTTGCAGAGCCACGCATCTTCCAGGGCGTCATCCCACAAAACAGCTCGTCGAGCGAGTTAATTTCGCGGAGAACTTTTCAGGCAGCGGATGTTTTACCCCACGTTTAAGGAGGGCGCAAATTTGCGCCCTCCTTGCACGTGAGCTAAAAACGGGCGGACACGACCCGAACCTCCTCTCGCACATCAGGAAAGATGCTTTCATCGCAACGAGGACCGGTTGACCGAGCCGCTCAACACCACTGATATGAACTAATGTATATTAACAAACCGGCCGCCGCTGTCAAGGGTTGCGCCCAAAAAATCTCCGTCGCCCAAGCCGCGTCGAGGGTAGTGTATTTTCACGGGATCTACACACCGTGTTGTTTTGTGATCGCCATAGCTGAGGGGCTGCTTAATCCTTCGCGTCAGTCAACCACGTCGAAATCGCGCGAGTATCGATCCTGCAATTGCGACATGACGTCCGTGCGCTGGCTCCAGACGGTCGCAAGCGTTTGCGTAAGCTCGGGCAACTCGGTCTTGGCCGCTTGGATGGCGGCAAAATCCCCTTGTGCGACCGACGCGGAGTAGTTGCGGTAGGCCTCGCCGAGGTTGCGGTGCGCTTGCTGCAAGCGGTCGCGGTAGGCGACTGCGTCTTCGTCCACCTTGTCTGCATCGAGCGCGGATAAGAGGTCGGCAATGCGAGCGTGCTTGTCCCCCACGCGGGAAAAAATCGCGGCCATCTGATCCAGGTTGTAATCCGCCGCGGCGCCTTTCACCGACTCGAGTTCGGCCTGCACTTCGGGAAACTCGCGATACTGGACGCCTTGCAGCCGCGCCCAAAAGCCATACGTCGGCTCCGTCTGGCGGTTCAGACCGGAGGAAATGGTATCGATTTCCCGGCAGCCCGCGGCGATGACGAAGACAACAGCCACGGTGGCAAGCAATCGAAGAATGCACATATTTTCGGTCTATTTCGGTTCTAAGCGCCTCGGCGTAGCGATCATCCAGGAGACTTACCCTGATCCCCAGAAGAATTCGACGAGCGGCGCCAGCCTCCGATTATGACGGCGCCGATGAAAACGGCCGCGAGGGACCCCATCAGCGCGTAAAACGCGCTTCTTACGAAATTTCGCACATTGTACTGCACGCTGTGAAACATCGGTTCGATCGCAGCGACTTGCTGTTCGCTCAAGCCGCTCGCCTCCATGCGACTGACGAGCGATGCAATGTCCTCGTCCATTTCCCGGTCGAAATCATTCTTGGCAAGTCCAAGACCAACCAAGCCGATCGCCGCTGCGACCAACAGCATAATCAAGGACGCCAAAACGCCGCGCATGTGCTCACCCTCCACAGTTGAAACCGTAGCAGACCGGATCTGCATTCTAATGGTCGCAGGATGACGTGTCAGCTCTTTCAACCTCCTCCACGTCAAGTTCGTTCGCGGACTTCGCCATTTTCGGACGCCTTGGGCGCGGCTGTTCGAATGAAAATTCGCCCTACTGGACCCACGAGCATCGCCGGAAGGAACAGCAGGTCGCCCACCAGGGCCGCCAGCAGCAGGCAGGCGATCATCCAGGCGAAGCGCTGCGTGGGGAGAAACCCGCTCAGGCAGAACACCAACAGGCCCAGGCCGCAGATCAGGGACGATTGCGTCATCGCCCGCGCGCAATGGCGGAAGGTTTTGTGAACCGCCTCTTCGCGGGTGGCGCCTTCCGCGGTTTCCCGGCGGAACCAGGTGAGGAAGTGCAGCGTACCGTCCACGGCGATTCCCAGCGCGATGCTGGCGGTCATCACCGTGCCGATGTCGATCGGCACGTCGGCCCAGCCCATGCTGCCGAACACAATCACCATCGGGAAGACGTTGGGCAACATGGCCACGAGGCCGGCCCCCAGGCTGCGGAGCGTGACGATCATTACCAGCCACACCAGCGCCAGGGCCGTGAGAAAGCTCTTGAACAAGTCGTCGAGCAAAACCCTGTGAACGATGTCGCTTAGCGGCACGACCCCCGTGAGCGTCAGCTCGAGATCGCGGGCGCCGAGCTCCTGCTCCGCATATTCCAGCACCGGCTCCGCGGCGCCGCGGATGCGGCCGAGATACTCGGCGTAGTCGGTGTGCTCGTCCACGCCTACCCGGGCGCTCACTCGCCATGACTGCCGGCCGTCGTCTTCGGCCAGGAAATTGGCCTCCTGGAATCTCCGCTGCGCCGCCTGCAGGGCCGCGTAGTGCCGCGATCGGGCGAAGGTGCCCCTTGGCGGGCGATCGAGATTCGGCGGCGCGAACGTGATCGCCGACATCACGCCGCCCACAACGTCGAGTTGCCCGATTTCGTGCTGCACCGCGTCCACCACCCGCAGCCGCTGGGGCATCGTCAACGGACAGTCCGCACTAAAGTGCACGATCGCCTCGACGGGGGTCAGCGGCCCGATCTGCTGCTCCAGCCACTGCACGTCCGCCAAGACGCGGCTGTCGGGCGCGAACAGCGCCCGCACATCGACCGACGTGTGCAGCCTCGTCAGTCCGACGCCGGCCACGATCATTGCCGCCAGGGAAACGGAAAAGATCAGCCAGCCGTGGTGCGTCACGTACTCCGCGAACTGCTGCCAGCGCTGGAAATGGTGCGTCAGCGGCGAGAGCTCGTCCGGATCATCTTCCTCTTCCTCGTCGGTTCCCCACGTCGGCGGCTCCGTCGAAGGCGCCAATCCTCCCATCCGCGGTGAACGCTTGTGATGCTCGTACGGCGAGTGGAACGGCCACCGCTCCATCGCCCCCGGCAGGAGCAAGAAGAGAATGCCGACGGTTACCGTCAGCCCCGCCGCCGAAAGCAGGCCGAAGATGCGGATCGGATCGATCTCGCTCACCAGCAGCGAGCCCATGCCGAGGGCGGTCGTGATGGTCGCCATCCAGCACGGCGCCCAGCCGATGGCCATGGCCCGCTGCGCGGCGCCGGACGGCCCGTGCGTCCGCACTTCATCCAGGTAGTAGTTCACCAGGTGCACGCCGGAGGAGACGACCAGCACGAAGATCAACGGCGGCATGACGATCAGCACGGCGTTCATCGTCATGCCGGCGTAGTAGATGAACGCCAGCACCGCCGCCTCGCCGAAGCCGGCCGCGATAACGATCGCCAGCGTGTACTGCCACGACCGCAGCCGCCACCAGCACAAAAGAAGCGACACGACGACCGACGGGACGATGTAGTTCCGCAGCGTGCGGAGGCTCTCCTGATCGATGACGGCCGCCACCACGGGATCGCCCGCCAGTCGAATCTCCTCCGGCGGCAGGCCCGCCGCTTGAGCCGCTTCGCGGCGGACAATCTCGATCGCCGCCTGCCGCTCCCTTGATCCAAACTCGGACAGCACGACGACGGCGGTGGTCGAGCGGCCGTCGTCGCCGATCAGCGTTCCCTGCAGCCTCCGCACCGCGGCTTCCGTCGAGAGATCCAGCGGAGGAGACGTCATCTCCTGGACCAGCGACCGCCCGCTGAAGACGCGCGCGAAGAGCCGCGGCGCTTCCCGGCTTCGGCGGGCCGTCATGACGCCGGCCAGCGATTCCTCCAGTTGCGTCAGCGCGGGATCGTCGATCGTGGCGCCGGGCCAGCCGACGATGATCGCGTCTTCTCGCTCGAACGACTGGACGAACCACTCATACGTTTTCCGCTCAGGCTGCGAAGCAGGCGCCCAGTCGCTGGGGGAGGTGTACATGCCCGCCAGGCTCCAGGCCGCAGCCGGGGCCACCGCCGGAAGCAGCAGCGCCATCGCGGCCAGCGTCCAGAAAAAACGGCGTCGATAGCGGGTCATCGCAGAAATGCGGAATGCGGAATGCGGAATGGGGAATGCGGAATGAAGACGTTTGATTCTACACTTCGGAGGTTCCCATTTCGCATTCCGCATTCCGCATTCCGCATTGGGAAGACCGCCAGTTCAAGGCGGCGATGATCGCCACCACGACGGCGGCGACCGCGTTGGCGTGCATGCCGTAGTCGGTCCCGCCGATCATCAAGTGCGGCGAGAGCAGCAAGGCCGCCGCCGCCAGCAGCACCAGTCGCGACGGGGCCGAGAGCGGCGCCTTGAAGTAGCCGGTCAGCGCCATCGCCAGCGCGGTGATGCCGACGATCGCGATCACCGTGGCCAGCGCGATCGGCCCGAGCGCGGCGCCGAGCGACCCGGCGCCTTCCCCCGCCCCCGCGGATGAGATCATCCTCCACGTGACCAGCTCCTCCCCCTCGGGGCTCATCATCAAGAGGGCCGGCTGGTAGACGAACATGTACGGCAGCGTGAACCCGACCAGCGAGAACTTGAACGCCGACCACGACGTCTGCATGATCGGCGAGTTCGCGATCGACGCGGCCGCATAGCCCGCCAGGGCTACCGGCGGGGTGACCATCGACATCATCCCGAAATAGAAGATGAACAGGTGCGCCGCCAGCGGCACGACCCCCATCTCCCCCAGCAGGCCGCCCATGAGCGTAGCCATCAGCAGGTAGCACACGACCGACGGCACGCCCATCCCCAGGATCAGCGAACAGACCATAATCCCCGCCAGCGCCAACAGAAGGTTTGTCTCCACCACGCCGGCGATGCGGGCGCTGAAGTCGTTGGCGATCCCCGTCTGCTGCACAATGCCGATGATGATTCCCACGCAGGCGCTGGCGGCGACCAGCGACACACCGGCCTTCGCAGACTTATCCAGCGCCGTCGTCGTGCCCGTTTTCCAACGGGCGTTGCTCATAATGCGGCCGGCAAGGTCGAAGCACATCCAGATCGGGAGCAAACCGAGGAGCACGCCCCAGATGGCCGACACCAGAAGCGACTCGAAGACCGTCCGCCCCGTCACCACCGCCAGCGGCTCGGCCACGAAGAACTGATGACCCGCCGTCATCGCCGCGAAGGCGACCAGCGCCTGGATCCGCGGCAAGAGGCTCATCTGAAGCTGCGGCCGGAGCGAGGTGAGCAGGAGGATCAGGATCAAAGCCCCGGTGACCGCGCGGAACGGCGAGAAACCCAACACCAACAGCACGATCAAGACGGTCAAGGCGCCGAAGAACACCGTCGCCTCGAATGCGTGCAGCGGCCGGCGGTCCTCCTTCGCAACGATCGTCCGGCTTCCGACCTTGCCCGAGTA
>JAHWKS010000905.1 GCA_019347795.1 Planctomycetota bacterium
GAGCGACTCCAACTCGGCCCGCACCGCGGCCCCCTGCCGGCTGAGGGCGGCGTAGTTCGGATAGCGATTCATCAGGTCCTGCCGCTGCAGGATCGCGTCGGCGGGGAGCGACGCCTCGGGCGCCTCCATAATCCACCGCAGCGTCAGCAACCGCCCGCCCATCGGCAGCGAGCTGTAGAACCGATGCCGCCGCACGATGTCGGTAATCTCGATCGCCCGCTCGAAGTCCTTACGTTCCAGCGTGATCTCGAACCAATGCTCCATCGGCAAGAGGTGCGGCGTGAGCGTGACGGAGAGCGTCTCGCGCAGGTCGGCCGTCCAGTCCTTGCCCGTCGGCTCGCGCAACAGGTCCACAAACAGGTTCTCCGCTACGCGCGGGCTGACCCTCCCCGCGAGATAGAGCTTGTCCGCCAGGCCGATCTGGAAGAGCCACTTGGAGCCCTTCCGCTGCCAGGCGAGCATCGTGGCCAAGGCCGCATCGCCGGCGGCGAGATTGGCCTGCTGATAGCTCACCAGCGCCAACTGATGGTAGTATCGGGCGCCTACGTCGGCGCCGACCATGTCGCTGCGGCGCATCGTCTGCTGCGCCTCGGCCAGGAGCCGCGCGGCGCGGGCGGCGTCGCCGCGGGCGGTGAAGTTGTCGGCCAAGGCGATCAACAGCGAAGCGTGGGCGTAGCGATAGACATCGCGGCTCTTGGCGAACTCGATCGCCGCCGGCAGCGGCGCGTACGTGCCTTGATGGGTCGTCGCCAGGAAATTGTCGGAGCCGAGCCGAAACGCCTCCTCCACGATGTCGGGCTGCGAGAACGCGACGGCCGGGAAGGTCGCCTCATAGAAGAACGTCGCCGCCGCCTCGTGCTGGCCTCGCTCCATCGCCAGCCGTCCCATCTCCAACAGCGCAACGGCGGTCAGCGGATGATCGAATGTTCCGCCCGCCAGTAAGCCGCGCTGCAGTTCGCCGATCGCCTGCTGCGTCTGGCCGGCGGACGAGTACGCCAGCCCCAGCAGCACGCTGACCCACGACTGCCCCCAACTGTTGGGCGGCGCCGGCCGTCGGGCCAACGCCTCGATCACCGCCTGCGTGAGCGGATCGTGCGGACACGTGGCGCCCATCAACTCCCGTCGCCGCCGGATCGCCAGCCCCGTGCAGTAGGCGATCTCGTTCGCCCGAATGGCCCGCAATTCCGGATTGGCGATCACGCCGCCTCGCCGGAGGACGTTTTCATTGTCGAAGCGGCCCTGCTGCGAAAGGAGCGTCTCGGGAAAGCGCCCCATGCTCACCGGACGCGAGGGCCGCCCCCAGGTGATCTTGCTGGCGCGGTCCACTTGCTCCGGCTCAATGGCGGGGAATTCCACTCGCAGCATCCAGTCGGAGTGGGCGAGGAAGAGCCGCGCCGCCGCGTTGTACTGCTCCAGCGCGAGGGCCAGGTCGCCGAGATGATAGTAGCACTCGCCGAGCCGGGCATGGTAGGCGATCGAGTCGATCCAGCGTCCTTCGGTGCTGCGGATTCCCCCCGCCGCCACGTCGCGAAAGGCGTCGCCGGCTTCGCGAAACTCGCCCGCGTGCATGGCCGCCACGACGAGGAAATGATCATCCCCCGGCACGGCCCGCGAGCCGCGCTGCGCCTCGGCCGCCTGGGGAAACGCGAGGGCGAAGCACAAGATCGCCGCCGACCAGCCGACATGGCTGCAGCCGACATGGCTGCCGCGGCCGGTCGAAACGAGTCGGGGTGGGTTCGTCCCGCGCAGAGAATCTGCGGTGGAAAGCGTCAACGTCACGGCGGCTCCTCCCAAGCAAGAATCTCAGGGCGACTTTCTCCATCTTACCCCTTCAATTCCGCCGGGACCACCATTTCCTGTAGCGGCTGGTTTTCCGCGGAAACCTTCAACGTGGGCCGGTTGTGCGGCCGATACGGGACGTAAGGGTTATTTCGTGTTTGCCGTCCCAGGGGAGATTGCGGACCATGAGCGCTGCCAAGAAGCCGGCCTGCCTGACGATGGTCGCGTGCGGACTGGGCCTGGCCGCATTACTGGGGACGAGCACCGGCTGCCAGGTGACCGTCGCGGGGCAAACGCTTCCCAGCCCCTATTACATGGACGACGACGTCCAGTACTTCGCCCCCGGCCCCGAATTCAAGCTCCAACGCGAAGCCGCCGCTCTGAAGGCGTACAAAGAGGAGCAGGTTCTCCAAGGACTCCAGCCGTAGCCGCGGTTAAAGCAATGGCTGTCGCAAATCGCTGCAACATTCGACGACGAACACGCGTTAAGGCGACATTCCGCCAGCGAGGCGTCGGTAGCGTTGGCACAGACGCTCAAACTGGCTGATGGTTTGGAGCAACTCCGCCGCTTGCTGGCGGTCGTTCGGATTCGCGGTGCCGCGTTCGAGTCGCTCTGCTCGCTCTTGGAGCGGTCCCAGGCGCCACTGGCTCAGGTCTTTCGCCACCGCGAGCGTCAGGTCGATGCCGAGCGCCCGCAACTCTTCGCGGAATTGGGGAGATGCGATTGCATCGACTGTTGTCTGTTCTACGGCTGGATTTCGGGGCGTGAAAGGCGCGTCAAGCTGCGCCTCGACAAAGGCAGGCGGCGACGGCTCCATCTCCGGATCGGCGGCAGTCTCGAACGATGCGGTCTGAATCGCCTGTTGATCCGCCGGCTCGGGGAGGGA
>JAHWKS010000906.1 GCA_019347795.1 Planctomycetota bacterium
GCCAGGAGGCGATCATGCCGAATTCCCGCCCCGGCCGCGCGCGGCCTTTTGTCGGTCTCTTTCGGTTCCGCTTGCGGACGCTGCTTCTGGCGGTGCCGCTGGCGGGCGTGCTGCTGGGGACGCTCGGCGTCTCCTGGCATCGCGATTGGCGAGTGTCGCAGGCGGAGGCTGCGATCGAGGCGCTCGAAGGAGCGATCACCCGCGATGAGCAGCAGCGCATCGTCACCGTGCAGCTATCGGGGGAGCGCGTAAGCGACGCGGAGCTGCGGCGCCTGGTGGATCACCTCGTCTATCTGCACACGCTTCAGGAACTGAGCCTTACGAGCACGAACGTGAGCGATGCGGGGCTCGTGGAGCTGGCGCAGCTTCGCCAACTTCAGCGGCTGACGGTCTTCAGCCCGAAAGTCTCCGACGCCGGGATCGCCCGGCTCACCCAAGCCCGGCCTGACTTGGAGATCAGCCGCACGCCGCCGCATTTCAAAGCCACCGGCCTGGCGATGCGCACGATCTTCGACCACGCGACGGTGGCTGTCGCATTTTCCCCCGACGGACAAACACTTGTCGCCGGCAGCGGCGATGGCATGTTGCGGTTCTGGGATCTCGCGGCGCCGCAACATGTTCTGTATCCCGAATCTCCGCGAACCGTTCGGGCCCATCGCGATTGGGTCTTCACTGTCGCGTTTCGTCCCGATGGAGCGCTGCTGGCGACCGGCGGCGGCGATGATGTCATTCGCTTGTGGGATGCGGAAACGCGAAAACTCCTCGCGGAGTTGATTGGCCACGAGGACGACGTTCACGCAATTGCCTTCTCGCCCGACGGCGAAACGCTGTTCTCCACGGGCGATGATGCAACCGTGCGAGCGTGGGACGTCGATTCACAGCAGCCGAAGTGGATCGCCGGCGGCCACACCGACACCGTCCCCGCACTGGCCATCCATCCGCTCGGCCGGATGCTCGCCACCGGCAGCCGCGATGATGAAATTCGCCTCTGGAGCGCCGCCGGCGGCGAGCCGCTCGCGGTGCTTCGCGGCCATGCGGGGGACGTGATGAGCCTCGCTTTCAGCCCCGACGGCAAGTCGCTCGTTTCGGCCGGCTACGACGAAACGCTGCAAGTATGGGAGGTCGCCTCTGGCCGGACGACCCGCATCCTCACCGGCCCTGCGGATTGGGCTTTCGCCGTCGCGTGGAGCGCCGACGGGTCGACGATCGCCGGCGGCGCGGGCGACGGACTCCGCTGGTGGGACGCCGACACCGGCCGAATGCTGTTTCACTCGCGTCGCCCGGGGAATGTGGCTCAACTCGCGTTCCGCGGCGACGGCCATGTCCTCGCCTCGGCCTCTGCCCAAGGCGACGTGCGACTATGGAATGTCCCCGGTCGATATGAAAAGGCGCGACTACGTTCTCGACCCACACTCGAAGCGTCGCTGCTCGCTTGCGGGTCGCATTGAGCGTTATCCATCGGAGCATTTGTCGGCAGGCGGCGCATTTGCAGGGCCGTCCCACCCGCCTACAATAGGCCCGTTGCCTCTTTCCCTGCACCGGAGGATTACGCGATGAGAACACTCTTGGCAGCCCTCGCCACGGCTCTTGCGATTTGCCCCTTGGCCGCAATTGCGCAAGACGCAGAGTCGAAGACCATTCCCGGCATCGGCCCCACCGGCGAAGTGAAGAAGGTGGCCGGCGACTTCGCCTTCACCGAAGGTCCTGCCGCGGACGGGCAGGGGAATCTTTACTTCAGCGACATCCCTAACAACCGCATTCATCTCCGCGACGCCTCGGGCGAACTCTCGGTGTTTATCGAGCCCTCCGGACACGCCAATGGGTTGATGGTCCAAGGCGGCCGGCTGCTCGCCTGCCAGATGGACGGCCGGCTCGCTTCGATCGACCTGAAGACGAAGGACGTCGAGGTTCTCGCCGACGGCTATCAGGGGAAGCGATTTAATGCGCCGAACGATCTGGTGATCGACCGCAGCGGCGGGATCTACTTCACCGATCCGCGATTCCGCGCGCCTGAGCCCTGGCCGCAAGGCAAAGAGGCGGTCTATTACCGCTCCGCCGACGGCGAGGTGACGCGTCTCCTCGGCGACCTGCCGGCCCCCAACGGCGTGATCCTTTCGCCCGACGAGAAGACGCTCTACGTCATCCCCAGCCTGCAGAAAGAGATGATGGCCTATCCTGTCGAGGCGCCGGGCAAGATTGGCGAAGGCCGCGTCTTCTGCACGCTGGAGCAGCCCGAAGGCCGAGACAACACCGGCGGCGACGGCCTCACCATCGACACCCAGGGCAACCTCTACATCACCTCCGCCCTGGGCGTGCAGGTGTTCAATCCCGAGGGGAAGCAACTGGGAATCATCCGGTTGCCCGAGCAACCGTCCAACGCCACGTTCGGCGGCAACGACCGAAAAACGCTGTTCATGACCGCCCGCACCTCCCTCTACTCGGCGCCGATGGAAGCCGAAGGGCACGTCTTCCCCGGCCCGCAGAAAAGGTAGCGGCCGATCTCGCGGACCGGGCATTGCAGATCGGCCGAATCAGCCGTATATTGAGCGTTTGCTGAAGGGTCAAAAGGCCCCGTCTCTGCGGAAGCGGCCTCGCTTCGGCGGCGACGTCCGATCTTTGACAATTTGGTTGCGTGTAATTGGCATCTGAAGAAAGTGAGCAAGAT
>JAHWKS010000088.1 GCA_019347795.1 Planctomycetota bacterium
GGGCGCCGCCGATGCGGAAGCAGTAATCGGGCGCCTTGGTCGCCTCGCCGATCTTAATCGAGTCTTCGTGGATTACGTCCTTGTAGGCCTCGGCGTAGCCCTGGATGTTGTCCACATCCCAGCCGAGGGTTTTGAAGAACGGATTCACAAACTCCTGACGCAGTTGGGCCTCGTTGTACGTCGGCAGGCGGTAGCTGTCGTACTGCTCATAAAAGCGGTTCATCAGTTGGAGAATCTCATTCGGCGCGCCCACGATGCGGTTCTCCAGAAGGGGAAGGGGCAGCGGCGAGAGGATCGCGCAGCAACGGCCTCAACGCCGGGACGAATATACCATAATCGGCGGAGCGAGCGCCGCTCCGCGCGGGGAGGAGGATCGCTGCAGCCGCTCTTTCGAGGCGTGCGCGCAAAGTTACGCATATGCCTCCTCCGAGGAATCGCCGCGGAGCGACTTGGAGATCCCAACCGCGGCGCCTACGTGCTATTATACGGAATAAATGTTCAGTAACCCTCTTTGCTGGCCGATTTTCTTGCGGCAGGAGGAACTTGCGCTCGCCGGGCGCCGAAGCGAGTTTGCGGAAGTCGTTGGATCACCGGCTTCTGCGCCCCGCGGCGGCGAGGCGCCTTTGACGTAACTTTTTTCGCCGCGACAAGGCGTCGGACGTCAACACGGACGACGGCTCGATCGAGATTCAGTGCTCGCGGCCGGAAAACGCTCGATGGCGTTGAGCCGGCCGCTGCGGCGGATCATCTGGACGTAAATCTTGAGGACTGACTACTAGCGGCGGCGATTTTTGCTGGTAGGATGGTTTCAATTGCATTCGCAATTCCCTCCTCCAATTCCTCGCCGAAAGATTCTCTGTGACGCCGCATCGCTTGCGCTTGGTCGCTGTGTGCGCGGTTCTTCTGTGCGCGGGTCCTCTGTTCGCGGGTCCTCTGGCGGCCCAAGAGACGCGGTCATGGTCCACGCCGCTCACTTCCTTGGAAAGCGGTTCCTGGGGAGACGGCGCCGCTGAGCCGGCGGCCGCCCGGCCGCGATTGCCTTTCGATCAGGCCCTCCTGGAGTTGTGGCAGGGCGCGGGGATGCCCGAGCCGCAGCCGCCGCAGACGGCCCCGCCGCGGGCGGTTGCCCCCTACCGGCTGCCCGCGGAGTTCGAGCGGCAGGGAGCGACGTTCCTCGGCTGCGGGGAGCTGGCCACGTTCTACCCGGAGGTCTTGGCCGATGTGGTCGAGGCGGTGCGGCATCGCATGGACGTGGCGGCCCTCGTGCCCGACGCCGACTGCAAAGACGCCGTGGTGCAGATCCTCGCCCAGCGGGGTCTGACCGAGGACGCGGTGCGGTTCGTCGAAGCGCCGCACGACACAATGTGGGTCCGCGACTACGGACCGCTCTTCGTTCACCGCACCGACAACGGCGAGCCGGTGGTGGTGGACGCCGACTACGAGCGTTTCGCCCGGCCCAACGACGACAGCGCTCCGCAAGCGGTCGCCTCGCAGCTTCGGCTGGCGGCGGTGAAGGCGCCGCTGGCCATGGAGGGAGGCAACCTGCTCACCAACGGCCGCGGGCTGTGCGTCACCACCACGACGCTGGTGGAGCGGAACGCCGAGCGCGGCTACGGAGAAGACGATGTTTCCGATCTGCTGCACCATTTCTTCGGCGCCGTAGAGACGGTGTTCCTGGAGCCGCTCTCCGGCGAGCCGACGGGGCACGTCGATATGTTTGCGGTCTTCACCGATCCCGGCACGGTGGTGGTCGGCGAATACAGTTTTCTGGTCGATCCGGAAAACGCCGCCATCCTCGATCGCAACGCCGCCCGGCTGGCGCAAACGCAAGGTCCCGACGGCTTCCTGAAGGTCGTGCGGATTCCCATGCCTCCGCACGAAGGAGAGAGCTGGCGCACCTTCACGAACGTGATCTTCGCCAACGGCTTGTTGCTCACGCCGGTGTACGACGACCTCAACAACCTGGGAGAGCGGGAAGCGGTGGAGGCCTACCGTCGCCTGCTTCCGGGATGGCGCGTGGCGGGAATCGACGTGAGCAGGCTGATCGGCAACGGCGGCGCCCTCCACTGCATCTCGATGAACGCCCCGCGAATGGCGCGCTGGCCCACCTTCCGCGCCCCGCCCCGGCCGCTCAAGGCGAAGCCGCTCGGCCCCATCGCCTCCCGCGGCCGTCCCTGGCGAAACTTCTCCGCCAACTGAGGCGCTGACCGTGTTTAGGCGCCGCGCGTCCCGCTGGAGGGGTTGGAGCAGATCGCCCCGTATTGATAGCACGTGTAACACGCGCCGTGGCTGAGTGGAAACGGCCGAGTCGCCTCCTCCAGCGTTTGCCCCAGCAGGGAGTCGGGCGCCTCGATCAGGATCGGGCAGACGTGTACGCCGCGATCGGTGACGATGCGGCTGTGCTCGCAGATGAGCTGCGAGCGGTCGTAACCGCGGAGCATCTCCCCGGTGACCCGCTCCGACTGCCGGTAGCCGTGCGTCCGCTGCTCCTCGGCGCCGAGCTGCAGCGTGGGAAGAATCTTCAATCGCGGCCGGGCGTATCCCGTCGCACGCAGCATCGCGACGAACTCGCCCACCACCTCGTGATCGCGGTCGATGTCCCAAGTGCGGGCGGCGGTAATGATCGGGAGAAAGCCCAGCTCAACCAGCTTCGCCACGCCGCGCATCGCCCGCATGAACGTTCCCTCGCCGCGGATCGGATCGTTCGTCTCCGCAGAGAACCCGTCGATCGAGACGCGGAACTCCAGCGAGTAGAGGCTCCGCGCTTCGGCCGCCCGCAACTCCTCGAGCCATTCATCCTTGAGCACGGTCCCGTTGGTGAGCACCGTGGCCGGCCCATACCGCAGCGTCTCGATGAGGATCGCCGTCATCTCCGGATTCAGGAACGGCTCGCCGCCGGTGAAGTAGTACTCCTTCACGCCCAGCGGGACCGACTCCTCCAATCGCCGCTTGACCTCCGCCAGCGAGAGAAACCCGAAACTGCGGTTCTTCGGGCTGCAACTGATGAAGCAGTGATGGCAGGTCAAGTTGCACAGCGTCCCTCCCGCCTGGAACCAAAGATGGTCCAGATGCGAAAGGGGCAGCGGCGGCGCGCGGTTCTGCGAGTCGGTTTCCGGCATGGCGGCCGTGCTAAGCACCCGTGCAGGTATATGTTGACTTAATACTAATGCTTTGGGAGCGACCAGAGTTGTGGGCGCCACGTGATGCGAATCTGTCGCCGCGGATTGATTGAACAGGAGTCAACAGAGATAACGGAGGAGAATTCTCCGTGTTCTCTGTCTTCTCTGTTGGCAAAGGGATCGACGATGCATCCACTTTTTGCGCAAGCCGCGGGGCTCACTCATGATGTAATTGGAGCGAAAATCGAAGTCCATAAAGACAAACGGCCAGGATTGTTGGAGTCGGAGTGTCGAGGCTGATCCTTCCTGGAGCCAACGTGGAATGAGTTAACGGAGAAGGCAGAGGAAACAGAGACGCTCATCCTCCGTTTTCTCCGTTGTCTCCTGTTCAAAACGACACGCCATTGCAAGGAATGGCGGGATGGCTTCATGTCGTCAAGCGGTAACAATCTACGTGCCGATGTGCTTACAAGAGCGTCTTGGCGGTCTCGTAAAGATTGAGCATTTTGCGATCGCCGATGATCGTGAACAGCTCGCGGATTTGCTCCAAACCGTTGCGGAACAGGAACCGCGAGTTGCGGCCGTAGCTCTTGGCGCCGAGGATGTAGAAGTTCGGCTCCGGGCTGACGAGCGTCTGCGGCCCGGTCGCCGGCTGATCGAGGCAGTCGGCCGAGCTTTTGCCCAGCAGGGCCGCCGCCAGTTTCATGGGACCCTCAGTGGCGTAGCACACGTGAACCTGTAGCTCCCGGCAGACGTCGAGGCACGGCCGGTATCCGACGTTCGCAATGATGCGATCGAACGATTGCTCGTCCGCCGCATCATCGTGGAACCCAAGTGCGACATGAAAGCGATCCGCTTCCGGATCATAGCGCACGCGATCTACGGCGGCGCCGGCGACGTGCTGGATGAATTGACTGCCGCCTGAGGCAAGCTCATTGGCGGCCGCCGCCAGGCGATTCCTCTCCGGCAGTCGGTCGTCCGCGATGAGCGACACGGGACCGCCCTCGGCCGGCCGGCGTGTGATCCAGACAACGTCGGTTCCCGGCGCCTGGCGCGTGAGTTCCGCGAGCGAGCAGACCGTGGTTGCCGCGGAATAGCCGGCGCCGGCCACCAGGATGCGCTTCCCGGCGTAGCGCTCGCGATCGGCGCCGAGCACGTCGGGCAACTCGTATTCGATGTGAGGACGGGCGTCGCACTCGCCGATCGCCGGAAGGCCGCCCTGCCCGAGCCAATTAGGATTGCCGTACACGCCCGAGGCGTCGATCACCACGTCGGCGAACTCGATGCGCTCGCCGGCTGCGTCGGACACCAGCAGGCGGAACATCTCATCCCCCCGCTCCTCCTCGCCCGGCAGTTCCATCTTCGTGAGCCAGTCCCGGCCGACGGCCTTCACGGTCGTTGCTTCGCGAAGGTGATCCGCCACCAGGTCGCTCCGCGCGAGCGGCTCCAGATACCGCTCGACCCATTCACGGCCGGTCAGCAGCTTCTCGTCTCCCGGCGGCTGATAACCCGCGTCCTGCGCCTTCAGCGCCGCCAGCCCCAGCGTCGAGCAGTTCATATGGAAAGGGCTGAACATCCGCACGTGCCCCCACCGCCGCACGTGATCGGCCGCGCGGCCGCGATCGTAGAGATCGACGTCGTAGCCCAGATACCGCGCGTAAAGCGCCGCCTCCAACCCGACCGGTCCGGCGCCAAGAATCGCAACCCGCGCGGGAGTGTCTACCGCCACTGATAAAACCTTTGAGTGAACCTTCGTAACGGACGATGACCCGAACCACGGTCAGCGGTTATAATTCTCGCAGCACTCCGAACTCGCTTTCAATCGGTCCTTTACGAGAGATGCTATGATCCGGCCTTCGAATGAAGAACGCATCAGCGCCCTCGAGCACGAGGTTGCGGAGCTTAAAAAGGCGGTTGCGTCGCAGGGACAGGATGACTGGATCGCCAAGATCACGGGTTCCTTCGAGAACAACTCCGACTTCGATGAAATCGTGCGTCTCGGTCAGGAAATCGGCCGTTCAGACCGCCCGCCGGCCGACGGCGATTGAAACGACCCCATGTTGCTGCTCGACAGCGATCATCTGAGCATCATTCAGCGGCGTACTCTGCCCGAGTTCAATCACATCGAGCAGCGAAGGGCCCAGCACGCGCCGAGCGATTTCTTTGTCCCGGTCATTTCGTTTCACGAACAAGTTCTCGGGTGGAACGCCTACTTGCAGCGAGCGAAGTCACCGCAGGGCGTAACCCACGCCTATGGAATGTTCGAGCGCATCCTCGCGGACTTCTCGACGATGCAAGTCGCTTCATTCGACGTTGCGGCCGCAGACTGCTTTCTCGATCTCCGACGAAAGAGAATCCGCATCGGCACAATGGATCTCCGCATCGCCGCCATTGCCATATCGCGAGATTTCACTCTCCTATAGCGCAATCTCGTCGATTTTCGGAAGGTTCCAGGACTTCGCGTGGAGGATTGGGCGGCGCGCTAAACATAATCCTGCGTCGTCGGCTTGATGACCATCTCCGGCACGTGCGCTCTAGGTGGAAGCTTGATGATCGCCAGCACCACCGCCGCCACGTCTTCCGGCTGAAGCATTGCGGCTTTGCGCTCGTCGCTCACCGGCTGGGGGCGGTTCTCGAGGATGGGCGTGTTCACCTCGCCGGGATAGATGTTCGTGATGCGGATGTTGTTCTTCGCCTCCTCCAGCCACGCCGACGTGCCCAGCGCGGTCATGGCGAACTTCGAGGCGTTGTAGGCGACGCCTCCCAGCGGCGTGGCCCGCTTTCCCGCGATGGAGGAGATGTTGATCACCACGCCGTCCCGCCGCTGGCGCATCTGCGGCAGCACCGCGGTCATGCAGTTGAAGGCCCCGGTGGCGTTGACCGCCAGCACCCGGTCCCACTCCTCGGGCTTCGTGTCCGTCAGGCTGCGGTCCTTGACGTTCATACCCGCGGAATTCACCAGGATATCGACCGGCCCGAGCGCCTGCTCCACCCATTCAAACAGCTTCGCGACGCTCGCCCGGTCGGCAACATCCACGGGGTGGAACCGCAGCGGCGGATCGCCCCGAAAGGCGCCGACGGCGTCTTGCAGCGTCTGCTCGCGGCGCCCGGCGATCGCCACGTGGCAGCCTTCCCGCGCGAGAGCGTGGGCGATGCCAAGGCCGATACCGGTTCCGCCGCCCGTGATGACGGCTCGTTTGTTGTGCAGCGTCATGGTCAGGGGTCAGGGGTCAGGGGCGGATTATCGCACTGGAACACCGAATGTTCAATTTATGGAGAGGCGGCGCCGACGATTTCCCTCGGCCGCGTCGATACCAGCTCGGCGATGTGTTCGGCGCCGACCTGATGAATGGCGGCCTTGAGTCCTGCCTGCCTGCCGGGGACGCTGTCCAACCCGTGCGTGTCGGAGGCGAGCACGTAGTAACGATCCTCGTGCAGCCAGCGTACGGCGCGATCCTGGGCGACGGCGCCTTCGCCGCCGGCGATGCTGTTCAAGTTGCCCTGAAAGCGAACGCCGCGAGCGGCCAGAATCTCCATCGTCGCCTGCCAGTCTCGCTCCGCAAGACCCAGCCGCTCGGGATGGGCCAGCAGCACGTCATAGCCGCGATCGAGGAGGTAGTCGATGCCGCGATCGCAAAAGTCCGGCCAGCGGCGGCCGAAGTAATCGACCAGCACCCAGCGGCTCGGGCCGATCGTGGGGACGCCCCACTCGCGCATCCATGCCGTGATGTCTTCCCCCAACCGCAGTTCGCCGCCGGGCCAAAGATAATAGTCAATCCCCGCTTCGTCGATCGCCGCCTGTAGCTCCGCCGTCCACTCCGCAACATTCGCGGGAACGTTGTCCGGGAAGACATCGACGCCCATGTGCGGCGTGCAGACCGAGCCGACGTATCCCGACCTCCGCCATTGTCGAAGGCACTCCAGCGATTCTTCGAGAGCCTGGCAGCCGTCATCCACGCCGGGGAGCAGGTGGCAGTGCAGATCGACGCAATTCTTGATTCCGACATCCACTGGCGATGACTCATTCCTTCCCGCTCTGCCGCGAAATCACTGCTCGTCCTTGGCCAGCTTGTACTCGATCGCGTCCACCAAGGCGAGCCAGCTTGCTTCGATGATGTTCTCGCTGACGCCCACGGTCCCCCACACGTCGTGCTCATCGGCGCTCTCGATGATCACCCGGATGCGGGCGGCGGTGCCGGCTTCGCTGTTCACCGCGCGCACCTTGTAATCCACCAGCCGCATCTCAGCCAGCCGCGGATAGGCGCCGCCCAGGGCCTTGCGAAGCGCCGCGTCCAGCGCGTTCACGGGACCGTCCCCTTCGGCCACCTCGTGCCGGAGCTGATCGTTAACCACGATCTTCACCGTCGCCTCGGTCAGCAGCTCCCGGCCTCCCTCGGCGCCGACCTCCACGTGATATTTGACGCGCTGGAAGTGCGGCTGAAACACGCCGGCGCAGCGCTTAACCAGCAGGTCGAAAGACGCCTCGGCCGCCTCGAACTGGTAGCCTTGGTTTTCCAGCTTCACCACCTGCGCGAGGATCTCGTCCATCAGCTCCCGGCTCTGCTCCAGCTTGTGCTTGGTGGTCAGGGCGACGATGTTTGAGCGGCCCGAAAGCTCGCTCACCAGAATCCGCCGCTCATTCCCCACGAGCTGCGGGTCGATGTGCTCATAGCTCGACGTAGCCCGGGCAATCGCGTGCACGTGCATGCCGCCCTTGTGGGCGAAGGCGCTCTGCCCGACGAACGGCTGATTGGAGCGGAAGTTCATGTTCGCCGTTTCGTAGACGAAGCGCGAGAGTTCCGTGAGGTGGTCGAGACTGCGGCCGCCGAGCACCTGGTAGGTGCCTTGCTTCTTCAACGCGAGATTCGCCATCACAGAGATCAAGTCGGCGTTGCCGCACCGTTCCCCCACGCCGTTGATCGTCCCCTGCACGTGCACCGCGCCGGCGTCCACCGCGGCCAGCGAGTTCGCCACCGCCAGATCGCAGTCGTTGTGGCAGTGGATGCCGACCGGCGTATCGTGCGCCTCAAGGGCCGCAATCGCCTCACGAGTGAGCCGCGCGACTTCCTCGGGCAGGCTGCCGCCGTTGGTGTCGCACAGCACGACGAGCATCGCCCCCGCCTCGGCGGCCGCCTGAAGGGTGCGGGCGGCGTACTGCGGGTTGGCTTTCCAGCCGTCGAAGAAGTGCTCGGCGTCGTAGAGCACCTGCCGCCCCTGCGAGACAAGGAACGCCACGCTGTCGCGGATCATGGCGAGGTTCTCCTCGAGCGAGACCCGCAGCACCTCCGTGACGTGGAAATCCGAAGTCTTTCCCACCACCGTGCACACCGGCGCGCCGGCGCCGACCAGGGCCTTCATCCCCGGATCGTCCTCCGCGCGAAAGCCCTTGCGGCGCGTCATGCCGAAGGCGCAGACCTTGGTGACGCCCAGGTCGAGCTGCTGCACGCGGTCGAAAAACTCGGCGTCCTTTTCATTGGAGAGCGGGTAGCCCCCTTCGATGAAGTCGATTCCCATCTCCGCCAGCCGCTCGGCGATGGCGAGCTTGTCCTGGAGCGAGAAGTTCACGCCCTCCCCTTGGGCGCCGTCGCGGAGGGTGGTGTCGTAGATTTGGATCGATCGCATGAGAGCTCCCATCAACGAAAAAAGCCCTGAAGCCGGCTTTTGGCCTCAGGGCTGGTTGTGTCGGGTGAAGTGGTCCCGCCGCGAATGCCCTAGGCCCGCGTCCCGCCAATAATAATACCGCCCGCCGCAAGTGCGGCGACGGCGGATAGCGGCTTGGCGGCAAAGACGGTGGACATAAGGCAATCACAAACGTATGACGCAAGAATATCCCGCAACTCCCAATGCGTCAACCGTCAGCCAGCCGCGACAGCCGAAACCCCCGTCAACGAATCTTCGCCGGCGGCTTCTGTCCCTCGGGAATGAAACTGAAGTATACGAGATCCTTCGTGCGCTCCTTCCAGTCGGCCTTGGCTGCGGCGATTCGCTGCGGGTCTTCCAGCAGATCGATCGCCGTGGCGGCCAGCGTCTTCGCGGCGTACAGGATCCCCTTCTCGCCGATCGAGGAGCCGATCGCCGCCACGTTCTGCCAGCTATGCCCCGGGCTTCCCGCCGCCAGGCACGCGGTCCGCAGGCCGCCGGTGGGAACCCGCCAACTGATGTCCCCCACGTCGGTCGAACCTTTGCTTGGCTCCGCAACCCGCGGGTAGGGCTTGATCTCCCGGTCGATCGCTTGGGGAAACTCCCGGCCGAACTCTTCGATCAGCGGCGCCTGCAGCCGGCGGGCGAACAACATTTCCTCGTCGCTGAACTCGGGCGCCCCGATCGCCTCCAGGTTCCGCGTAATCAACTCGGAGAGCGGATCATTGGAGACGATCTCGTGGCAGTCGGTGTCGATCTGCATCGTCAATTCCGTCCGCGTCATCCGGGCGGCGCCGGCGGCGGTGTCCTGCAGCCAGCGGAAGTTGTACTCCACGTCCTTGTGCGAGTCGGCCCGGACGAAGTACCACACGGTGGCCGTGGGCGGCACCACGTTCGGCTGTCCGCCGCCGTCCACGATCACGTAGTGCACGCGGGCGTCCTCCTTGAGATGCTCCCGCATGAAGTTGGCGCCGATGTTCATCAGCTCGACCGCATCCAATGCGCTTCGCCCCGCCTCGGGACTGACCGAGGCGTGCGAGGGAATTCCGCGAAAGGTGAACTTGGCCGACACCAGCGCCTTGGAGCTGCCGATCCAGGCGCCGTTCTCATCGCTGGGATGCCAGTGCAGGCAAACGTCCAGATCATCGAACTGCCCGTCGAGCGTCATATAGACTTTGCCGATCACCGTCTCCTCGGCGGGGGCGCCGTACAGCCGCAGCGTTCCCTTCAGGTCGTGCTTCTCCATGGCCGCCTTGACCGCCAGCGCCGCTCCCAAGGCGCCCGTTCCCAGCCCCGAGTGGCCGCAGGCGTGCCCGGGCTCGCCCTCCGTGCGCGGCTCCCGCGCGGGAATCACCTTCTGCGACATCCCCGGCAGCGCGTCGTACTCCGCCAGGATGCCGATCACCGGCTTGCCCGATCCATACTCGGCCACAAACGCGGTGGGCATTCCCGAGAGTCCCATCTTCACCTCGAAGCCCGCCTCCTTCAGCTTTTCGACGAGCAATTCACTGGAGCGATACTCCTGCAAGCCGACTTCCGCGAAGTCCCAGATGGCGCGATTCACCTCCTTGAGCTCCTCCGCCCGCCGCTCCACCTCGGCGATCGCCGTCTGCTGCGCCCCGCCCAGTTCGTGTTCTTCGGCTGTAGCCAACAGCGGCGCGGCAGCCAGCATCGCGGCGAGAAGAACCGACTGCGGACTTAATCGAAAACCCATCATCATCGCACCTCAAGCTAACGGGGCTAAGAAACAATCTTCGGCACGATTATAGCAACGGCTGATTCCGAGAGGCGCGGCGGGCGAATGCTCGGAGGCGGGTCAACATTGACTCGGCGGCAACATCATCGATCGCCGTCGACTTCGTAGTCGCCCGGTCGCAGTGCAAAATCAACGAGTATGTGCCCATCAGGAGCATGTCGCGCGACCAACCGTTGAAATTCAGAAAAACCCTCCATGAGCCAAGGCGCCAACATGATTTCTTTTGGTACGAATGCGCGTTTGATGCGGCCAGCGAAATAGAGCGGAAATGGACGCATGTGTCTGACGCATTCGATTTGATCCCACGTTAGCGTCGTCAGGCGAAACACGTTGACGTACCGAATGCCGATGGCCGAGATTTGCCAGTACATAGTTCGCCGAATGAGCAATGCCATTAACGGCGTAATCG
>JAHWKS010000907.1 GCA_019347795.1 Planctomycetota bacterium
AATGCGGATGCTCTTCCGCGTGGAAGCCGATCTCGTCGGTGGCGCCGTGAACCACGCCTCCCTTGATCCCGCCTCCCGCCATCCAGACCGAGAAGCCGTAGGGGTGATGGTCCCGGCCATTGCCGCCCTGCGAGCCGGGGGTGCGTCCGAACTCGGTGGCGAAGACGACGATCGTCTCTTTCAACAGCCCGCGCTGCTTCAGGTCCTGTAGAAGTCCGGCGATCGGCTTATCGACCTGCGCGGCAAGACCCTCGTGATTCCCCTTGAGATTGGAGTGGGCGTCCCACGCCCCGGCGGCGCCGTCGCCGTGCATGATCTGGATGAATCGCACCCCCCGCTCCACGAACCGCCGGGCGGCCAAGAGCTGCATCCCGAAGGGACGCGTCGTCTTGTTCTCCAAGCCGTAAAGTTTCTGCGTCGCCTGCGTCTCGTCATCGAAATGGATGACCTCGGGCACGGCGGTCTGCATTCGGAACGCCAGCTCGTAGGCCTTGATTCTCGCCCGCAGGTTTTTGTCGTCGGGATACTCGACGCCGCTCAAGCGATTGAGCCGGCCCACCAGGTCGAATTCAATCTCCTGCTCCTCGCGAGACAGGTCCAGCTCGGGCCGCGCGAACGGAAGCGGGTTCTTCGGATCGACCTTCAGCGGCACGGCGTCATACGCGGGACCGAGGTAGTGGCCGTCGCGGGTGTCGAAGAACCGCGGCCCCATGTTGATGAACTGCGGCAGGTTTTCGTTGAGCGTCCCCAGCCCGTAGTTGACCCAGGCGCCGATCGTGGGGACCCGCGGGTCGAGCATGTGGCGCCCCGAGTGGAACTGCACCTGGGCGCCGTGATTGTCGTCTGTGGTCCACATCGAGCGGATCACCGCCAGGTCGTCGGCGCACCGGCCGAGGTGCGGGAACCAATCGCTCACCTCGATGCCGCTCTGCCCGTACTTTTTGAAGCCCACCTGGAGCGGATAGAGCGTGTTCCGTTGCTGCCCGTTGGCGTCGTTCACCACCACCACCCGCACCCGCTTCAGCTTCTCCGGGTCCTGCACGCTCTTGAACGGCGACTCAGCGATCGTCTTGCCGACGTGCTTGTCGAGCGCGGGCTTGGGATCGAAGCTCTCCATGTGGCTCACGCCGCCGCGCATGAAGAGCCAAATGACGCTTTTGGCTTTGGGCGCAAAGTGCGGCTTCCCATCCGGCGCCGACCACGCCGCGTCCTCCGACCCAAGCCCCTCCCGCTGCAGCATCGCCGAGAGAGCCAGCCCGGTGAAGCCGAGTCCGACGTCGGTCAGGAAAGTGCGGCGAGACGGAGAAGCAGAGAATCCAGGCATGGCGGGCGACGCGTCCGTAGGCGGGAAAGAACGATGCGACTAGCAGGACTCTCGACAGATTAGCACAACGCGCCGGGGAAGTCCAAAGTCGTCTTTCGCTCCGCGAAAGTTTCGCTACACCTTCAGCTTTTTATACCGGAACCGTGGCGGCTGGTTGGCGACGGCTCTCTCGACGTCGTGCCCGCTGCCGGCGAGATCGGCGGACGAGGTGCTTGCCGACCTATCGGAGCGTCAAGCGCGCGAGACGAAACCGTGACTGTTCGCTTTCTTCCGGAAGCGGAAGCCGAGATCGAAGCCGCCCGCCAGTATCTTAACGGTCGGCCGAAGCCTCTTGACTGTTCAGCAAATTACGTGACTCCCCCTTCCTGTTCAAAGGCTTTTGCGTCGTGCGGCAAGCCCACTCGCATGAAGTAGCGGGCGAACCCCTGAGCCAAGTGCTCCCGATAGGGCGAGCGCAGGCGAAGCCGGGGACTGCTCTGCATGGCGAAGCGAGTGACGAAGGTTTTCGGCAGAGTGAATAACCGGTGGAAGTCGACCACAGACCATGGCAGGGATGGACCGGCGTCGCGCCGGCGTCGCTCCATGCCACAAGCTGGGCCAACAGGATGTCTTCGACCTTTTCGTTCTCAAGATCGCAACTCTGCGTCATCACGACTAAGTCGAAAACTTTCGCGACGATCTCGATGTCGGCTGCCGCCTCCAGCGGCCATGAGAGAGAGCCAGAAACCGTGAATACTGGACAATCGCGAAGGATATCGCCCTGCATGAGCGAAGCGCCCTCGGTCACATCGTACCAGTCGTGACTACTCATCGGCCGCCTCGAGGTTTAACGCGGCCCATTCGCTCTGAGACAGCCCCAGATCTTGCGGCGCTGGCTCCACGCCGGTCAATCTGGCCCGCAACCGCACCGCATGCTTCGGGGGCACGCCGGGAAGAAGCCGCTGTTCCGCGCCGGGGGGGAAGCCGTCGAGCGGTTCCCCGCTGCGATCCGCCTGGCGGGCAGACCGCAAATCGGCGACCGCCGCCTCCAAAGCCTGAAGCCGTTGTTCGTACGTCGCCATGGACATGGAAACTTCTCCCTCGGAATTCACGGGGCAGAACTCGCCCACGCTCCAATTATACTGCACGAGCCGACGCCCTACACCTTCAACTTCTTATACCGGAAGCGGTGCGGCTGGTCGGCGGCGGCGCCTAAGCGTTCTTTGCGTTGCTGCTCGTAGGCCTGGAAGTTGCCGTCGCACCAGTGGACGTGCCCTTCGTCCTCGAAGGCGAGGATGTGCGTGGCGATGCGGTCCAGGAACCAGCGGTCGTGGCTGATCAC
>JAHWKS010000908.1 GCA_019347795.1 Planctomycetota bacterium
TGTATTTGTCCAGGGACGGGTGGAGGTGTAATCCCTGCTGATCGGACGCCAGCGCGCCTTCCAGCTATTCGCGGGCGTGCGTGTTTTCGTCCAGTATCTCCGCGGGCGGAATGTGGCTGTGCATACAGGGCCCCTGGGCGGCGCCGAGGCGCCGCTCCCGCAGAAATTGCGGCAGGAGCATCAGGTGGTAGTCCTGAATCCAGATCAGGTCGTCTTCGCCGGCCATCTCTGCAGTGCGGTCGGCGAAGAGCTGGTTCATTTTCACATAGTCGGGCCAAGACTTCGCCGCCTCGCGAGACATCTTGGCGGTCATCGAGTGGAACCGCGGCCAAAGCTCCTGATTCGAGTACTGAAGGTAGTAGCCCTCGTACGTCGGCCGCTGGGGCGTGACGGGGTAGTAGCGGAGGGCGGCGCCGCCGTAGTCGGCCAGCGTCTTCTCCCAGCCGGCGCCGCGGTCGGTATCATACATGCCGCAGAAGCCGATCCAGGCCCCGCCGCGCTCGGTCAAGAGCGGCTTGATGGCGGTCACCAGCCCGCCGGCGCCCTCGCGGATGGAGAATCGTCCCTCCTTCTGCTCGATAATCAGGGGCAGGCGGTTGGAAATGACCGTGAGGCGTCTCATGCCAGCCTCGTTGTCGTTTGTAGTAAGCGCGACGACTGTAAACCGCGGCTCGGCGATCCGCGCAAAAAACCCCCGGCTCGCCGACGTAAACCAATGCCCAAGTCTACCAGATTCCGCACGCGCCGCGGCTGCCTGATGAGGTTGGCGCGCCGTCCCAAGGAGCGGGCGCGAATCGGCATCGAATGACAGCGCATGAACACCGCATGGGAGGCTCACGGCCGCTGGGCCGTCGCCGGTCCCAATCGCACGTCGGCGGGATCGCGGAGGTCGATTTCCACGGGCGCTGCGCCTGCCTGAAGGGCGCCGTTGTCGCTCGCCAGCTTCACCAGCCGCTCGACTTTCTCGCGGGCGGCTGCTTGCTCCTCCTCAGACTTGCCGGCGGATCGGCCCCAGAGAATGCGGCTTCCGTTGCGGGCCAGCAGCATGTACTCGGCTTGCTCCGGCGATTCCTCGTGCGACGGCGACGGCAGCAGAATCTTGAACAAGCCGCACGTCGCCCAATCGTCTCCGAAGGCGGCGGCGATGCGGGCGGCTTCGTAGACGCGGCGATCGCCCCAGGGGGAGCCGGCCTGGCCTTGCGGAATCGAGTCTCCGGCGACGATCACCGGATACGCCAACGCGCGCGGGAGCAGTTGACCCGCATCGTCCACGAAGTCGTCTCGGGGCAAAAGCACCGCGTCGCCGTCAACGGGCAAGACGCCGCGGGCATCGCCGACGGATACTTCGACCAGCGCGGCCGGGCGGCGATACTCGACCGCCACTTGCACTTTCGCCGGATATTGCTTGGTGACCCGCTGCACCTCGCGCACCCAAGGGTGAAGGCGAAACGCGTCGGCCACTTTGATCGTTAGCTGCGGGTCGAGCAGCGACGCCCCTTCCAGACTCCCGCTGCGAAGCACCTCGCCCGCCATGTCGCCGCGAATCCAGTCGGGGAGCGGCGTAGCTTCGATGTCGTCCGCCGTGATTGCATACCGCGGGCCATGAACCACCGGCTCGCCCCATTTCCGCCAGGCGAACGTCAGGCCGATGCCGATCCCGCTCAGAATCGCGAGCGCCAGACACAGCCGCAGCGTTCGCCCTTCCAACATCGCGGCGAGCCGACTAACGGCGCCGTGTTCCGAAGGTTCGCTCATGCCGGCCTCCTTGCCGCTGTGTGGGTGACGCGGGCGTCACCAAATATCTATCGCCACTTCCAACTGCACACCGAGTCGGCGGGCCACCTGCTCGCGAAGATGGTCGATCAGCCGCTCCACGTCGTCGCTCGTGGCGCCCGGCTCGACTTCGATAAAATTCGCGTTGCGGTCGCTCACTTCCGCCTTGCCCTGCCGGGCGCCTTTCAACCCGGCATCTTCGATGAGCTTCGCGGCGCTCCCTCCCGCCGGATCCTTAAAGATGCAGGATGCATGCTGTCCACCGATCGGCTGGCTTGCCTGTTTGACGATCCAGAGCCGCTGCATGCGCTTGGTGAGCTCCGCCGAGTCCTCCGGCTCCAGCTCAAAGCGGGCGTCCAGCACGATAGCGTCGTCCAGGTTGCTTTGCCCGTACCCGAACTGCAGATCATCGCGGGCGCGAGTCGCGATCTCGCCCTTACGGCTCATCACGGTGACCGCCGTCGTCCATTGGCCGATGGCGCCGCCGTGGGTGCAGGCGTTGCCGCGGAGGGCGCCCCCGACCGGGCCCGGCACGCCGGTGAGCTGCTCCAGGCCGCCGAGCCCCTCGCGCACGGCGGCTGTGATGACGTGCCCCAACTTGGCCCCCGCGCCGGCGGTGACGCCGCCGTCCATCACCTGGATCGGCCCGAACGCCGGCGCCGCCAGATGAATGACGACTCCGGGCACGCCCGCGGTTGGCGCCAATACGTTCGATCCGCCCCCCAGCAGCCGCACCGGGATCTCGGCCTCGTGGCAGCGCTTCACGAGGGCGGACAGTTCCTCGAGCGTGGTCGGCTCGGCGAAGTAGCGGGCTTCGCCTCCCAGGCGGAACCACGTGTACGGCGCCAGCGGCTCTCCCTCCCTC
>JAHWKS010000909.1 GCA_019347795.1 Planctomycetota bacterium
CCTCGCGCTCGGCCCCTTCGCCTTCGATCAGCGTCACGAACAGTCCCGCCACCGCCGCCGGATCGGCCTTCTTCAACGCCAGGATCCGCTCCACCGCGTGCGGCATCATGCGGGCCACGCCCGGCCGGCTGGTGAAGTCGTCCTGCGTGATGAGCTTTACGAATTCGCGACTTCGTTCCTCAAGCAGCGGGTGCAGGTTCTGCCAAACAATATGCGGGATGAGTTCATCGTCGCCGCAGTGAGCGAGCACGTCCACCAGCACCGGAAGCGGATCGATCCCATCAATCTTCGGCGCAGCGACGGCGACCTGAAGCTGCACGTCGGGCGATTCGTCCCCAGCCAATTGGACCACGCGACTGCGGAGCGATTTCTCGACGCGGCCGAAGTTCCCCGCCGCCCGCACGCCCCAGGCGCGGCCGCCGTCGTCTTCGTGCTCCAGCAGGCGATGGTGAAAGTCGGTGTCGAGCCGGCCGGTACCTACCAGCGACCATAAGGCGTGCATCCGCGTCTTTCGCGGAGCGTCGCTCAAGACAAGTTGCTCCAGTTTGCCGCGGGCGGCGTCGCTGTTGCGCTCGATCAGCAGCCGCTGGGCGATGTCGCGAAAGAAAACATTGCCGCTGTGCAGCCGCTCGATCAACTCCTCGTCGCTCTCGGCCGCCAGGTCGAAGTCGGCGGCGTGGGGCGTATCTTGATACCGGATGCGGTAGAGCCGGCCGCGGCCGCGGTCGATTCCTTCCGGGTCGGCCCGCGCGTCCTGATAGCAGTGGTAACGGTCGTACCAGTCCAGCACGTACAGACAGCCGTCGGGGCCGGTCTTCTGCACGACCGGCATGAACCAGACGTCGTTAGCCGTGAGCAAGTCCGGCTCGCCGGCGGCGAAGTAGGTGGCCCCCTCCCGCCGCAGCTTGTCCACGTTGATGCAATTGCCGTGGATGTTGCCCATGTAAAGGCGGTCGCGATACTCCGGCGGATAGGCGTCGGAATCGAAATAATGGATGCCGCAGTACGCCGCCTTCTGGTGCTTGTGATCGACGATCGACTCAATCTTCCAAGTGAACGGCGGATACGGCCCGCCCTGACGGTGATAATACCCGCTCTCGGTCAAATGCCAGAGATGGTCGATCACGCACGCGCTCACGAAGGCGCTTCCCTCCGGGTCCCAAGCGATGCCCCAAGGGTTGCTCGTCCCTTCGGCGAACAACTCGAAGTCCCGCGTCTGCGGATGAATTCGGAACAGGGCGCAGGTGAATTGGTAATCCTTCCCCTTGTGCCTGACCTGGCTGTGGTTGAAGACGCCGTTCAGGCCGTACAGCCAGCCGTCGGGACCCCAGGTGAGCGAGTTGGGCAACTCGTGTGTGTCGGTGCGGCCGAAGCCGGTCACTACCACTTCCGACGTGTCGGCCTTGAGGTCGCCGTCGCTGTCCTGCATGAAGAGGATGTCGGGGGCGTTGGCGATCCACACGCCGCCATGTCCCACGGCGATGCCGGATGGGATATTCAGCCCCTCGGCGAAAACGGTGACCTTGTCCACTCGACCGTCGCGGTCGGTGTCTTCCAGCACCTTGACGCGGTCGCGGCCGGAGCCCGGCTCCAAACGAGGGTATTCGAAGCTCTCGGTGAGCCAGATGCGGCCCTTCTCGTCAAACGTCATCGCCACCGGGTTGCGAATGTCCGGCTCGGCGGCGACCAATTCCACGGAGAATCCCTCCGGCACAACCATCTTCGCGATCGCCTCTTCGGGCGAAAGCGGCGGCCCCGGCGGCTCGGTCTGAGCCCGCGGAATCGCAATCTTCCCCGGTCCATTCTGAGCCAACGCGGACTGGTGGAAAGAGACGACGGCAACGATCGTCGTGGCGAAAACGCAACGGAAAAGCATGAAGTCTGCTCCTGAAGGCGTACCGGGTGAGTATGGCCCAGACGCGCTTACCTGTAAAGTTGTCCGACTCATTGGGTACGGCAAGATTGCATGATGATCGGCCGCTGGGATTGTCGCCTTTCGCTCCGCGTCGGGCACGTCCCCAGCGCGGAGCGGAATGCGACGATCTCCGGACTCGCCCATCGGCATGGGATGCTTCACAATAGCCGCGAGTAGTCATCGCCGACGTGAGGAACTTTCCGATGAGCTTTCAACTGAACTTCCGCGCCCAGCAGGTCGATCCGACGGCGTTTATCGCTCCCGGCGCGGTGGTGTTGGGGGATGTGACACTGAGGCCGCGCTCCACGGTTTGGTTTCAGGCGGTGGTGCGGGGCGACGTGGAGCGGATCGTTATCGGCGCGGATACAAACATCCAGGACGGCTGCGTGCTGCACGCGGATCCCGGCTTTCCGTGCATCCTCGGCGACCGCGTAACCCTGGGGCACGGCGCCATCGTCCACGGCGCGGCCGTGGAAGACGAGGTATTGATCGGCATGCGGGCGGTGGTGATGAACGGCGCGCGGATCGGCGCCGGCAGCATCATCGCGGTCGGGGCCGTCGTGCTGGAAGGGATTGAAATCCCTCCAGGCTCCGTCGTGATGGGCGCCCCCGGCAAGGTCCGCCGGGCGTGCGAAGACCGCGACCTCGCCCGCATTCGTCACGCCGCCGGGCATTACGTGAACGCGGGGCGAGCTTATCTCGAGGCCCAAGTCCG
>JAHWKS010000910.1 GCA_019347795.1 Planctomycetota bacterium
TCCGTCAGAGATCGACGCAGCTCGACCAGCGCCAACCGGCATTCGTCCTCCGACAGCCTGTCCGCGGCATAGCTGACCGCGGCGCAACCCAATTGTTCGGCCCTGTTGCCTATCGCCCAATTCATAACAATTCCTCCCCGCCGCAGCACTCGGCCGAGACGCCACTGCAGGATCGCCAATTTGAGCGACTCCGAAAAGCGGCCGGTCTCTTCGGCCTTGGCGGTCGCGACGTCCAGCGCACTGCAGAGCATCGACTCTCGATGAAACGAATCGTCAAAGCTCAGCGAGAGTTCGTTGTTGCGGAACTCGCGCGCGTCGAACCAGACGTTCCCCGGCTCTGCCAAGGCTTTGGTCGCCTCTTTGACAACCGGCGCCGCCTGGAATCCCGGCGTGTGCAATGCGGCGGCCTTTTGTCCGGCGGCCTGGATCTTGGCGTACGTCGCCGATGGCGGTGAGGGGGCGACGCTCACGGCGGGCGGCAACATCCGCGGATACACCAGCGCCAGCGGCGTGACGACGGCCGCCAGGAGAACGGCCAAGAGCACGCCGGAGATTCGCTTGGACAAGGCGTGACGGGTTCGAGCCGCCGCAGAGTACAGATTACAAATGAGGACGAGCGCGGCCGTCATTCCCATCGTCCCAATCGCAAGCGGAACGATGCAAGCGCCCGGTGAAAAGTCGTAAAAACAATACGCGACCCCCAGGCCGTCGCGCGACCGGTGCAAGATGACGGCGGCGACCACCAGGATCAGCGCCGCCAGGCCGGAAGCCCAGCGAGCGCCTGCTTTGCGGGCAAGCCCACTCCCGGCAGCCGTTAAAGCCAGCGCCGTGAGAGTCAAGGACGTCACGGCGAAGTCGCGCCCAACAAGATAAAGCTCGCCAGTCGCCACGGACCGCAACGCGACTCCCAGCAGCCCGATCACCACGAACCCCAGGAACGCATCCCGCAACGACCAGCGGAAGCGATCGCCTTGGATAGCCCGATCGCAAGGAGGTCCGTCTTCTCGCGGCTGACCGCGGTCCTGACGCTGCCGAAGCAGATAGGCGCCGCCGGCGATGAACGGCATCGTCGCCAGGATTAAGAGGATCGGCTCGTTGGCTTCGATGAGCGCCAAGAGCGCCAGAACGCCCGCCATGGCCGACGACCGCCAGAACCAGTGCCCGCGGCTGTAGCCGGCCCATACCGCAACCCAACAAACGAGCGTAGCGGCGCTCGCCAAGAGCCACGTCATCGCCAAGTTATGGGCCGGCGAATCAGAAAGCCGCTCAGCTCCCCTGCTAATGTAGTATTGGATGCTGACTCCGTAAGACAACGCCGCCAGGCCGAGCACAACGGCTGGCGGGAGAATCAGCCACTTTCGGCGCACAGCGGCCCAGACGCCGACGGCCAGCACAGCGGCGAGGGGAATGAAGAGGAACAGGTCGAGCCAGTTCATAGAATCGGAAGTTTCGATCCGGACCGGATGCGTCGAACGAGAAGCTTGCTCTATTCGACGAGTGTATGGGCTGAAGACATCATAGCAGGACATCGATTCCCGATTTGTGGCAGGCGGCCCCGCCACGGTTACTCCAGGCCCATCGCGCCGGGCGGAGGGACGGGGACGCCGGCGATCGTGGTGCGGCGGGAGGGGAGGAAGCGGGGCTCAACCGCCAGCGTCACGCCCACGTTGTCGCGGCTCTCATCCACGTTAAAGCCGACGTGAAAGAACGCCGACTCGCCGATCCGCGTCAGCCCCAGCGTTTGCCCGATGTTGCCGGTCGGCCCCAGGTCATACGAGGTTGAGGCGCTGGCGATCCACTTTTCCGACATCCGGTACTTGGCCGAGGCGGTGACGATGTTGCTGGAGATGGGGCCTTCAATCGAGCGGATGCCCAAGTACAGCTCCGTCCGTCCCGGGCGGGTTAAGAGCGTCCCCAGCGACACGGTCTTCAGCCCGTCGGGGAAGAAATCGTAGAACCCGTCGGAGAGGATCGCCACGCGGTCCCCCACGTGCCAGCGGAAGTTGTAGTCCACCAGTCCCAGCTCTTCCCCGAAGTTGTCGCGATTCGGCTCGGGAAAGAGGACCCCTTCCACGTCGAGGGCGATCCAATCCACGATTCGCTCCTGCCCCGGCAGTCCGCGCTTCGTCTGCCACCGCTGGCTCACGCCGAACCGGGCCATCGCCAGATCGTCGGCGATCTCCAAGGTCGGCGCCGAGACGAAGCCCTGCATTCCCGTGCGGAGGGCGTAGAACCGCTCATCGAACCGCAGCGGCAGCATGCCGCCGTAGGCGCCCTGAATGAAGCGGCGGCGGAAGTGCTCCTGCGCGTCGTCGTCCAGCGGATCGTAAAGCGGGAATCGCGAGAGGTCCTCCTCTGCATCTGCGTAGAAGACGTCCCCTTCCAGCGTCAACTCGTGCGAGAGGCCGTTCAGATTGAACAGCCGGCTCTGGACCAGCGGATCGGTTTTCCAGAACGTGAGGCTCGATCGCACGCCCGACTGCCCGTACAGCCGGGTGACGTCTTGCTGATTGATATCCTCCTCCCAATGCGCGACCTCGCCCAGGACGTAGGGAACCACCTTCACCGGCCCCAAAAGCAGCGGCACGTCGATCTCCTGCCGCGTGCCGACGCGGATTCCCTC
>JAHWKS010000089.1 GCA_019347795.1 Planctomycetota bacterium
GGCCACGCCCTGCGCTCGCTACTGCGCGGGCTCTCGGAAGCGATCGGCGAGGAGCTGACCGAATACGAGGCCGACGCCCGGGAGCTGGAGGAATCGTACAAGCGCCCCCACCGCTTCGACGACCGGCGGCTGCTCCCCTTCTTCGGCCTGGAGATGCAAAAGCCCCGGTTCTCCGACATCGCCGGCTTCGTGATCAGCGTCGGCGTCTGCTTCCTGTTCATCGCCATCGCCGTCTGGCTCGCGAACATCGGCCGGTAGATAACGCAGAAACCTTCCTCGCCTCGCGGCGACTTATCCCTACGACTTCCGCGAACATCGAAGAATGACCGGAGACGGCCGAATGAATCGCCGTTGCGTTCGTCGCTACTTCTACTGCCTTAGATGCGGAAGTCGGTAGCAGGCTACAACCATTCGTCGGCGGCTCTCGTCTGTACGTGCGGCGTGACGGCGGATTTGGGGATGGTGGCGGGCCAGTAGGCGAAGACGGGGCGGACAGGAGTACGAGCGGCGGCGTAGCCGGCCAGGCCTGCCGGACCACTGGTCGCCAGCGGGGCAATCTCTTTGGTAAAGCGCTCGACGGCTTCGCGGCTGGCGTCGCGGACGCTGATGCGGAGAACGACTTCTCGCTGACTTGAGGCCGCCGTTGGGTTGATCGATGTTCCCGCGGATTCGCCGGCGCCGAGAAACTCGACGTGCTTTTCCCCGTAGTGGAAGCCGGCGTTGGCCAGCCGCTGAAAGATCACGTCGGCGCAGGCGGCGGCCTTCTTGCGACAGTCGGCGCCGTACACGAGCAACTGGCCGCCGGCGGTGTAGCCGGCGCGGTAGGCGAGGGAGACTTTGTACGTGTCCGGCGGCGGTTGGCCTTGTGCGCCGCGAACAGCGACTCGGTCCCGGCCCAGATCCTCAACCTCGACGGCTGTGAAGTCGGCGGTCCCATCCGGCGTGAGGTAGCGGCGTGGATCGCCAATTTCGTATACGAGCTGCTCGACCACCGTCCGGCGATTCACAACGCCGCCGCTTCCGGCCGGTTTAGCGATGACGCACTCGCCGCTTTCCTCCAGCTCGGCGATGGGGTAACCGACGTTCGCCAATTCTAGATTCTCCCACGCGACGGAATATCCGCCGGTGACTTGGGCGCCGCATTCGATGAGATGTCCGGCGACGGTGGCCCCGGCGAGGCGGTCCCAGTCGCTCCAGCTCCAGCCGAACGCGTGCATCGCCGGTCCCACGGTGAGCGAGGCGTCGGCGACGCGGCCGGTGATCACGATCCGCGCTCCCTGCGCGAGAGCCTCGACGATCGGCGCCGCCCCGAGATACGCGTTGACGCTGACGGCTTCGGCGCCAAGCTCCGCAAACGGCTGCCCGGTATCGAAGTGGGCGAAGTGGCAGCCGGCCGCTTGTAGCTCGGTCAATCGCCCCAGCAAGTCGTCGCCGGTGACGACTCCGATCGGCGTCTCGCCCAATCCCGCCTGCCGAAGAATGGCGGCGGCGCGGCGGGCGCATGCTTCCGGATTCATGCCGCCGGCGTTGGTCACGACGCGTAACTGCGATTGGCTCGCGAGCGCCGGCGTGAGGCTCTCCAGCACGTCGAGAAAATCGCCTGCATAGCCTGCCTGTGGGTCTTTCTCGCGGAGCCGCGCGAGGATGGAGAGCGTCAACTCCGCCAGATACTCGAGCGTCAGGTAGTCGACCTTCGCCGCCTCGACCAGCCGCCGCGGCGCATCAAGCTGGTCCCCCAAGAACCCCGCGGCGTTGGCGATGCACAGAGGCATGAAACTCAGCGAACGTCGAGCTCCCCAGCTAGATACGAAATCTTCCCGGATTCAGGAAAGTCCTCCGACGACGCCCACTGCCGAAAGCCCTCCAGCGTGCGCGCGGTTTCCGGCACGGTCACGTGCATTGTTTCGGGCAGGTGAAGAATCATGGCGTGGTCCCGATTGTCTGAAGCCGGCAACACTTGATTCTATCGAACCTCGGCCTCGGCGACAGCCGCACTGCCGTTGGATTACGTCAGCGAATTCGCTTCTTGTATCGTTTGGCGGCGGCCTTCAAAGCGGCGTTCGGCTGAGCGGCAGCATCTTCGAGAACCTTGAGCAACGTGTCTCGATTGGAGAGGCGAGTCTGTTGACTCTGTTGAATGACGTCCCGCGCCTCCCGCACGAGCGTGGCCACCGCGAACTCGCTGATCGTCTGGCCGAGTTCGGCGGCGGCCTGCTCGATCGTTTGTTTCAACTCCCCGCGAAGTCGAAAACTGAGCCGTGCTTCGTTCTTGTCGGTAGCTGGCGACATAAGGAAAGTTTTGAGGGATGCGGCGATAGAACCGTCAGCCAATCGATTATCCCGCCTCAGCATCGGCGACCGCCGCGCGGCGGCGGTCCAGCTCCGCGGCGATGGCCCGCACCAGCGGGTCCAGCCCTGCGCCGGTGACGGAGGAAATGAGGAGCACCTCGCGGCCCAGCTCCTCGGCCAGCCGCTCTTGCACCTCGGCGGCGCCGGGGAGCTCGGCTTTGGTGACGGCGATGATCTCTGCTCGCCGGCCGAGCGACTCGTCGTATTCCAGAAGCTCGTGATGCACGGCGTGATAGTTCTGCACCGGATCGCTGCCGTCGAGGGGGCAGCACTCGACCAGGTGCACCAGGATGCCGGCCCGCTCGACGTGGCGCAAAAACTCGTGCCCCAAGCCGACGCCCGCGTGGGCGCCTTCGATCAGACCCGGAATGTCGGCCAACACGAAGGAGCGGTCGAAGTCGATCTGCACCAGCCCCAGGTTCGGGTGCTTGGTGGTGAAGGGATAGTCGGCGATCTCCGGCCGGGCGCGGGAGAGGCGGCTTAGGAGCGTGCTCTTGCCGGCGTTTGGTTTGCCGATCAAGCCGACATCGGCAATGACCTTCAACTCGAGGATCAACTCGCGACGCTCTCCCGCGCCGCCGGGGGTGGTTTCCCGCGGCGCCTGATGCGTCGCCGATTTGAAGTGCGTGTTGCCGTAGCCGCCTTTGCCGCCGCGAGCCGCGACGACACTCTCGCCGTCGGCAGCGAGGTCCTTGAGCACGAACCCTTCGTTGGCGTCGAGGATTACCGTGCCGGGCGGGACCTCGATGTGAAGGTCCTTGCCACTACGGCCGTGGCGATTGGCGCCCATGCCGCTGGCGCCGCGCTCCGCCCGCCAAAATTTGCGGTGGGCGAGGGCGTTAAGGCTATCGACTCCCTCGCGTGCGGCGATGATCACACTTCCGCCGTTGCCGCCGTCGCCGCCGTCCGGCCCGCCGCGCGGAACGCGGTACTCGCGGCGGAAGCTCAAGCAGCCGTCACCACCGTCGCCGGCGCGGACTTCGACTTTGACGCGATCGACGAACACAAGGAAACCCGTATCTGTGCTGATGACAAAAACTTAGCCGCGATCCGCAGGACCCGTCCCGAGGCAAAGGGACGCGCTCCTGCGGACCGCGGCTACTCGTTTCGCCGCGGCGAGTAGTCGGCGGGCTACGCCGTCATTACGTTGACGCGACGGCCGCTGCGGTCGAACTTGATCGTGCCGTCCACCAGCGCGAAGAGCGTGTAATCGCTCCCCATGCCGACGTTTTTGCCGGGATGGAACTTCGTGCCGCACTGGCGGACCAGAATGTTCCCCGCCCGGACCTGCTCGCCGCCGAACTTCTTCACGCCCCGCCGCTGCGCGTTGGAGTCGCGGCCGTTGCGGCTGGAGCCTTGACCTTTCTTATGAGCCATGACGTGTATTCCTATGATGGTAGCCCGACGCGTGAGCGAGGGAGAAGCCGACATGACACGTCTCCCTCGCTGACGCGTCGGGCTTCCAGTTATGACCCTCGCTAGCGACCCGGATGTCGCAATCGATTATTTCTACCGGTAAACCCAGCGGTGATCAACCCACGTCTCCTGGCCGTAGATGTCGAGGTACTGCTGCCGCTCCTCGGCGGCGACCGTGGGAAGTCCATAGCGAATTTCCTCCTCGCTGGGGTTCACGATGTCCCCCGGGCGCCAGAAATTCAACTGGAGCGTCTTCCACAGGTAGTCGCGGCCCTGGCCGGGCGAGGCGCCGGGCTGCCAGTTCGGGTCGTCCTCGTAGCGGTAGGCGTTGGTCAATCCTTGCACGTAGATCGAGAAGAAGTCGATCCGCGGGTCGATGTCCTCCCAGGTGGCCACGCCCCACACGCCGTGGTCGTCAGGACCGCCGTCCACGGGAATCTTGATCCGGCTGATCTCAACCGTGCTGTAGAGCGGCGTATTTGGATCTTCCCGCCGCTGAATAAGCGGGATCGCGGTCGGAATGACGCGGTCCAGGTACTCCTTGTCGAACTCGTGGCTCTTCAGCGAGAACAGCGGGAAATAGTGCCGCGTGAAGTTCACCGCCCCGGTGGCGTAGACCGTGTGGCCGTACTTGTCGGCCTGCGGCTCGGGCTTGAGGTGCCGTCCGGGATTGCGGATGCGGTAGACCATGTACCAGATCGGCTTTCGCTGCAGCTTCCCCGACGGCTGGGGCACATCGACGTAGATCATCCGCAGCGGCTTGAAGGCGAACTCCAGCCCCCACACGTCTCGCCGCAGGATAACGCTCTGGGCCTTGGCGTAGATGGTGTCCGACTTCGCCATGAAGTGCGGGTCGGCGTTCAGGTCCGGCATGCCCTTGGTGATCTCGATCAGCGGCGAGGGGGGGCTGGCCGTTTCCCCCGGCTCCGACGCGGGGGGAATCACCTTCAAGACGCCCGGCGCCAACGCCCGCGGACGGCCGCTCCGCGAACTCGCGGCGTCCTGCGCCTGACTGAGGCCGGAGAACGCGAGCCCGGTCAAAGCAGCCGCTCCGGCGGCGAAGAAAAGCGTGCGGCGGCATAAAGACGCGATCGTTTGCAACATCGTCCTGCCAGATGAGAATTCGGAAGGAGAAGAAATCGGCGAAAACACCCTACTCCACTATAGTTACGCACTCCCGGCGGGGTCAAGTTTCGCCCTTGCTCGATGGCGGAGCAGTCATTATTATCCTTCGCCGCGGTTCAGCCGTATTATTGCCCTGCGAGCGACGGATTCGGGCGCGTCGGCCCGGGAAGGAGTCCCGCGTGCGTCAAACGCTTCAGGAAATCGCCCAACTGGTCGCCGGCCGCGTCGTTGGGGACCTGCAAACGCCGATCATCGGCGCCGCGATTCTGCGAGACGCTCAGCCCGGCGACCTCACGCTGGCCGACCATGCCAACAAAGCGGCCGAATTGGCACGCTCTCAGGCTTCGGCCGCGATTGTTCCGACCGGATTTCCGCCTACGGATATCCCGTGCATCGTGGTGGACGATGTTCACGCCGCCTTCGCCAAGGTGGTGCTTCACTTCCGGCTGCGGCGTCCGGCCCGGCCGGCGGCGATCAGCCCCCACGCAATGATCGCGCCCACCGCGGAGATCGGTCCCGGCGTCAGCATTCATCCCGGAGCGTTCCTCGAGGACGACGTGGAGATCGGCGCCGGCGCGGTGATCCACTCCGGAGCGCGCATCCTGGCCGGCTGCCGAATCGGCGAGAATGTGACGATCTTTCCGGGCGCCGTGCTGTACGAGGATACGCAGGTCGGCCCGCGGTGCATCATCCACGCGAACGTGAGCCTCGGCGCCTACGGCTTCGGATACAAAACCACCGCCGGCCGGCACGTGCTGGGGGCGCAGCTCGGTTACGTCGTGATCGAGGCGGACGTGGAGATCGGCGCTGGGACGACGATCGACCGCGGCTCGTACGGCCCGACCGTGATCGGCGAGGGAACGAAGATCGACAACCAGGTGATGATCGGCCACAACTGCCGCATCGGCCGGCACAATCTCTTGTGCTCCCAAGTCGGCATCGCCGGCAGCACCACCACCGGCGATTACGTCATCATCGCGGGGCAGGTCGGCGTGCGCGATCATGTGCACATCGGCGAGCGGGCCTCGCTCGGGGCCAAGGCGGGCATCAAGGACGACGTGCCTCCCGGCGCTTTTTACTTTGGGGTCCCGGCCACGCCCGATCGCCAGCAGATGAAGTTGCAAGCCGCCTTCGCGAAGCTCCCCGAGGTGCGGCGCCAGGTGAAAGAGCTGCAGCGGCAAATCGAGGAGCTGAAGGCGGCCCGCGAGAACGACGCCAAGGCCGCATGAGCGAACATCGCAAGATCGGACTGGTGGCCGGCTGGGGCCGCTTCCCGCAGGTGGTCGCCGAGGCCCTCAAGCGTCAGGGGCGGCGAGTAGTCGGCCTGGGGATCAAAGATCACGTCGAGCCGGAGACCGCGGCCCTCTGCGACGTTTATCACGAAGTGGGCCTGGCCCGACTCGGCGCCGCGCTGCGGTACTTTCGCCGGCATGGAGTGACGCAGGCCACCATGGCCGGCAAGATTCACAAGGTGCGGCTCTTCCAGCGGTTTCACTGGATCAAGCACATTCCCGACGGGCGGTGCGTCCGGACGTTTTTTCCGCACTTCGCCGCCCGCACGAAAGACCGCCGCGACGACACGCTGCTGCTGGCGGTGGTCGAGGCGTTCGCCGAAGACGGCATTCATTTCGCCCCCGCTACCGATTTCGCCCCGGAGTTGCTCGTGAAGGACGGACTGATGGCCGGGCGCCGCCTGAGCCGCGCCCAACAACAGGACATCGCGTTCGGCTGGCGCATCGCCAAGGAGCTGGGCCGGCTCGACTGCGGCCAAAGCGTCGCGGTGAAAGGCCGCGCGGTGCTCGCCCTGGAAGCGGTGGAAGGGACCGATGAGTGCATCCGCCGCGCCGGCCGGCTCTGCACCGAAGGGGGCTTCACCGTGGTGAAGGTCGCCAAGCCGCAGCAGGACATGCGTTTCGACGTGCCCACGATCGGCGTAGGAACGATCGAAACTCTCGCCCAAGCCGGCGGCCGCGTCCTTGCGGTGGAAGCGGGCAAGACGATCCTCATCGACGAAGCCGAAGTCGCCGCCCTCGCCCGCCGCCACAAGATAAGCGTCGTCGCCCTGCACGACCCCGCCGCGGAGGTCGCCGCCGACGCCGCTTAAAGAACGGTGTAGCCGACCGCGATGGCGAGCATGACGCAAAACGTCCGCGTTTGAATGCGGCACGAGAGCAGCAGGACGATGAACGAGGCGCACCAGACGTAACAGCCGATGAACATGTGGGGGTCGCGCATGGCGAGGGCCCAGGGGCTGACCGCGGCGATCGCCAGGGCGGCGCCGAGGAATTGGCCTTGGCCGCGCTGCAGGCGCCACAAGAGCAGCGGCGAGAGAACGAGGAGCAGGTTCGCGGCGTTGATGGCGGTAATCCAGGCGAAAGAGCCGACTTGCTCCAGCGGCCGCTCAGCGTCGAGTTCGCTGTCCTGCACGAGTTCGTGCACGATCTCCGCTTCCGTGACAGCACATAGGTACGCCGTCTGCCACCCGTAGACAGGCTGATTGTTGCAGCCTTTCATCGCCGGCAGAAACAGCGAGGCGCCCAGCAACATCCAGCCCGCGTAGAACAGCTTTGGACGAACCTTGCGCGTTTGCAGCCTGTCCAGCCGCCCGCGGACATTGAGCCACGCCGCGATCAGTCCGGCCGACAGCACGAGCGAGCCGAACCCGCGATAGCCGACCAGGCACGCGACGCCGGCGGCGACCGCCGTCGCCAGAAACGCCGACTTGAGGCTGAACTGCCAGCGTGCCGGCGAGCCGGTCTCGTCGTGCGACTTGCAAGCGGGCGCATCAACAGTCGTCATCGTCCATGTCGATGCGCGGCGACCGAGGTTTATTCCGACATAGCGATCGCTTCCTGCGGCAGATTCGGCGACGCATCGGTTGCTGATTCACTGTCTTTCGGCGGGCTTCGGTTCCAACAGATGCGGTCGAACGTTCTCGCCGCCGCCGATGGTGAAGAGGGCTCGCAGCGTCGTTTCGTCGGTGTCCGCGGAAAGGAACTGGACCGAGCCGTCGGCGAAGCCGGCGTGCCAGCCCTCGGGGAACCAGCCGCCCAGTACGGGCAACGCTTGATCGGCGACGTAGGAGATGTCGTGCGGCCTGGTCCACGGAATGCTGCGTCTGGCTTCAACCAGGGCGATGGTGTTGCTCGTTCCGTCGTGAATCTCGGAAATGCGCGTTCCCCGCGGGTTTGAGAACATCGTGCCGCGACTCCAACCGGGGTTTGCGTCCGGCAGGCCGCCGAGGAGCACGCCCCCCGCAGCGCCGCCGGGGCCGATATCGATCATGGGCGCCCCAGGCTTGGCGCCCTCGGCGGCATCCAGTCCTGGCGTCACGAGCGCGAAGTAGGAGGCGTTGGTCGAGTCCTGGGCATCGAGCGGCGACCGATATACCTCAGGCATCTTGGCCAAGAGCGACCTGTTGTGCTCGCTGTTCCACGGCTCGTCGAAGCGATACTCGTCGTACAGCGCCTGCTGATCCAGGAACGGCAGCAATTCGACTCGCCAGCTATGCGGCGGCCCTCCCCGGCCGTCCTTCCCCAAAATGACCGCGGGCGGGAATCGCTTGTGCGTGTCGTGATAATAGTGCAGGGCCAACATCAACTGCTTTAAATTGTTCGAGGACGCCTCCCGCGCCGCATCCGCGGGCGAGTCGAGCGGCAGCAACTCGTCGCGCCGTACCCGTGCGACCTTGTCGCCGGGTTGCACTTGATCGGCTTCATAGCGGTTGAGCTTAAGTACCCGGCGCGTCACCAGCACCCGTCCGATTGCGGTTTCGTCATCGGCTTGGGTAATGTGAACCCTTCCCACGAGTTGGTCCCCCAATTGTTCCTCCCGAATCACGAGCAACTCCTCGCCGTCGCGAATGCCGCCGATCTCCGCGCTGGAAACGACAATCCGCTCCGGATCGGTCGCGTCCGAAACGACCCCACGCCGACCAATTGTTCCGGACTCGGCAAGTCGCCGAGTTCTCGCTGAGGCCGACGATCGTCTTCCGCCGTCGGGGGATCAATCGGCGAGGCGCTTGCGACCACACCCGGCCCGCGTCCCGCGGATCGCCGCCCAACTTGACCGCTCGGCGTTCCTCCACCTGTGGCGCGCTGTGGCGCGGCCGCGTCCCATTGCAAGCTGGGATCGAGCAGCTCGTTCACGCGGCGCTCGATGATATCGCCCTGGATTCGCTGGCGGGCTTCGATGGTTCGCTGAATGTCCTGCATCCGCCGCTGGAACTCGGCCAGCTCCGCCTGGTGAAGCTGCTGCCGGGCCTGGAATGCCTGCTTCACCACCTCGGCCAGTCGCTCCTTCAAACGCTGAAGGTCGGGGTGGTTTGGGCCTATCGTAGCCGACTGCTCGCGATACCGCCCAGCCAGTTGAGCGCTCGTTTGGTCCAACTCTTGATGCTTCCGGCTTAAATCCTCAACCGAAGCCGATACGTCAGACACATTCGCCATCGGCGACCCACCCGGGAATCCCAGCCCGAAAAGTGACCTATTCTCCGTTTGCTCGGGCCCTTCGTTAACGTTCTCCCCGTCGGGCGAGGTCCAGCGGCCGGTGGCGTCGGCGAAGGTGTAGATGTCCGAGCCGTCGTTCACCAGCACAAACTCTTCGTGGAGGCCTACCTGCGGATGGTGGTCCGCCGGCAGACGCAGCACGTCCCACCGGCCTGCCTGTCCGCTGTAGGCGTAAATGGTCGATCCGGCCTGAATCACGCCGAGACGATCGCCGACCATGGGCGGTTCCGTCCCAGGGGGCTTCAACTCCTGCCTGGTCCACTTGCCCGTCGTTTTGCTGAAGCCCCAGGCGGCGTCCTTGTTTTCGGACCAGGTAATGATGATCGCTCCGCTGGCGATAAACCGTGCTTCAGCAGCGGCGCTGTCTATTCCCGCGCCGTACAGGTCAGCGCCGGCGCCGCCGAAGCCTCCCAATCCTCCGAAGGCGCCGAACGAACTAAAGGGAGTGGCGTCTGAGGGATGCGCGCTTACGTCTGAGGGAGTACCGAGTGCGGAAGGATCGGCTGCGTTGAGCTGCGGCTGTTCACTGCGGTTTGCGCCCGGCGGCTCAGCCGCCGGCGTCAGTGAAGGATCGGCTGCGGGGAGCTGCGGCTGTTCACTGGGCGTCGCATCCTGGGCGGAGCTTCTCGCGGCGCCGCACATCACAAGTGTGAGGGTGGCCAGGAAGAATCGAACGTGCGTCATGGCGGAAACTCCGGTTCGGAGGAGGAATCAGGGGTTATGCGGCGAGGGCGGCGAATCCCACAGGCGCTCCACGCGCTCTTGGAACTCATCGCCGTCGCGAAAGAGCTCGCTCGTTTGCCGCTCGACGTAATCCCACGCGGCGGCCGGGTCTTCGGTTGACGTGGCGGATGTCGTAACCGCGCCGGATTGCGCGGCGGCGCCCGATTTCGACTCAGCCCCGGCGCCGTCCGCTGGATCATCCGAGAGAAACAGATTCCACGCTCCAAAGGCGCCGATCGCCAGGCAGACAACCACCGCGATCCCCATGGCGAAAAGGTTGCGGCGGCGCCGCGACTTGCCGCCGCCCAGGGGCGCTGGCAAAGGAACGGTCGCCGGCTGCTGGACGTGCGCCAGGCATTGCTCCAGCACATCGGCGGTGGCGGCGGCTGTGGGGAATCGCTCCTCGGGGTCTTTGGCGTGAAGCCGCCCGATAACGGCCGCCAGCCAGTCGGGAATGCCCGGGTTGATGTCCCCGATCGCGCGCGGCTCGACGTCGGTAATCCGGCGGAGAATGCCGTAACTTGTTTCGGCCCGAAAGGGCGCGCGGCCGGTACACGCGGCGTACATCACGCTCCCCAGGCTGAAGAGGTCGCTCCGCGCATCAATCGCTTCGCCGCGGGCCTGCTAGGGCGACATGTATTGCGGCGTTCCCGCGATCACGCCCGAGCGGGTGAGCGTGGCGTCGTCCACGGCGCGG
>JAHWKS010000911.1 GCA_019347795.1 Planctomycetota bacterium
CGTGGTCGAGTGCTACACGGAGATCGACGTCGCCGACGGCGCCGCCTGACTCGCGCTCGAGGCCTTAGAAATGCCAATCCACGGCCTTGTCGCCCGGTCCTCTTCCCGGTACATTGCGGAATTGCTTTTGCGATTAAAACCCGTGGGAAAGTGCGGGTTTCCTTTGGTTGGAGCGAGCGATGGCGGCCACGGTCAAAACTTACATGGCCAAACCGGGCGAGGTGGAGCAGAAGTGGTGCGTGGTGGACGCCGCCGACAAAGTGGTCGGCCGGCTGGCCAGCGATATCGCCATGATCCTGATGGGCAAACACCGCCCCACCTACACGCCCCACGTGGATACGGGCGATTACGTGGTCGTGATCAACGCCGAGAAGGTGGTCTTCAGCGGCAACAAGTGGGAGAAGAAGGAGTACAACTGGTACACCGGCTATCACGGCCTCCGCAAGGAGACCGCCGGCAAACGCCTCCAGCGGCGGCCGGAATTGATTCTCTACGACGCCGTGCGGCGGATGCTCCCCAAGAATTACCTGGCCCGCAAGATGCTTCGCAAGCTGAAGATCTACGTCGGACCCGATCATCCGCATCAGGCCCAGCAACCCGAGCTTCGCGAGCTGGGCGTGAAGTAGGGAATTTTCTCGCCAGATCGAATCTTCGCAACTTTTATTCGTGAATCATGGCAACGGACAACGCTGAATTTGACGCGCCGGAAATGACTGAGGAGGGGGGCGTCGCCCTGGAGACGCCCGAGCCGGTGGTCGATGTTTCCCATCGCGTAAAGAAGGACCCGATCAACGGCGACGCCCTGGGCACCGGTCGGCGGAAGAAGTCGGTCGCGCGGGTGCGGATTCGCTCGGGCAGCGGGAAGATCACGGTCAACGGCCGCGATTTCGAGGAGTATTTCCCCAACCTTCAGGATCGCAACAACGTCACCTCGGGTCTGGGCCTGGCCGGCAAGCGGAACGAGGTGGACGTGGTGATCACGGTTCACGGCGGCGGGCCCACGGGACAGTCGGGCGCCTGCAAGATGGGAATCGCCCGGGCCCTGGTGAGCTACGACACCGGCGCCTTCCCTCCGCTCCGCGATGAAGGGCATCTGACCCGCGACTCGCGCATGAAGGAGCGCAAGAAGTACGGCCTGCACGGCGCCCGCCGCGGCACGCAGTTCTCCAAGCGTTAACCGCGGTTTACGGCCGGCGTTCCCCCGGACGTCTCGGCAACGGCAGTTATAACTTCAGCCCCAGGCGGGAACTTGCGAGCTTCCCCGCGGGGCTGTTTTCATGCGCATCCGCGACCGACGTTCCGGTTGTAGCGGCACCCGACACGGCCGTCCGTGTTTTTGGCCGATTGCCCGTCGAGTCGCAAGAAGGACAAGGCGGAGTAGGCGACGGGTCGGCTCACGGGGCCAGTTGATGCTCGCCGTCGGCGAACTCGTCGTGGCAGCGGTTGCAGCTTTTCAGCATCGCTTCGTAGTGCTTTCGCCCGGCGGGGAAGTCTCTCGTCTTTCCCGCCTGATAGAGTTTTCCTCCAAGCTCCCGCACGGCGACGCTGTGCTCCCGCCAGACTTCGGGGTTCTCGGCGGGAGTGCGGAGCAGCAGCAGGTTCCCGCCTTCGGCCAACAGTAGCGCGTCGGCCTTGATCGCCTTCCAGCCGGCGTTGTCGGCGGGCGTCGCGGCCATCGCTTCTTTAAGCCGGCGGTACGTCGGCTGAAAGGCGTACTCCATGAACTCATGCATATCGTCTTCGACCGGCTTCGGCGGATCCGCCGAAGCCGTCGGCGACTCGGCGCCGGCGACCGCCAACAAAATTACTGCAACGAAAGCAAAAAGACCGGCGGCGAGAATCTGGACGCGCATCATGGTTTAGTTATTGCTGAAGGTTCATCGGCGAAGGCCGAAATGGTTATGGCGAATCGGGGAAGAATGGAAACAACTCGCGGATTTCGGCGTCGGTGGGCTGGCGGCCGTATTCGCAGACCTCGAAAGCTTCGGCGTACTTGATTTCTTTGCCGCGCTCGGGGCCGTACCACTTGTGGAGGGCGTTGCGGTAGCGGTTGGCTTCGGCGCCCTGGCGAGATTGCCACCGCTCGCGGAGCCACTCCAGACGCAGCTCGGGGGCGCTGGCGGGCGGGACGCCGAGCACGAACTCCTCGCTCCCATTGGCGCCCCCTTCGTAAACCTGCGACTCCAACTCGTGCACCGCCCGCAGCTTCTGCTCAAACACCTCGTCGTCGAGGGCCACCGCGATGTCGGCGTAGAAGGGATACGGCTTCTGGAAGCGGTCGCTGGAATAGAGGAACACCGGGTTCTTCTTGAGCGGCGGCGTGTCGGGACAGAAGAAGGGGACGGTAACCATGAACGCCGCATCCTGCACTAAGACGCCCACGTAGCGATGATCGGGGTGGTAATCCCACGGACGATGGGCGATGACAATGTCGGCTTGCCACTCGCGAATCAGGCGGGTGATCTTCTTTCGGTTCTCCAGCGTCGGCTCCAGTTCGCCGTCGTGAATGTCGAGCACCTCGCTCTCGGCGCCGAGCGCCTTGGCGGCCTTGGCCGACTCGGCGGTGCGTCGCTTTGCGAGCGGCCCGCCCGCCATTCGCCAATGGCCGATGTCGCC
>JAHWKS010000090.1 GCA_019347795.1 Planctomycetota bacterium
GTCCGGTCCCTTCGCGTACGGATGGAGCCTAGCAGGGCTCGCTCGTCCGGTCGTGCTGATTCCCGTAACTGCCACAGTGCTTGGATTAGCAGTTCGCCCCGGCGCCATCGCTTGCCACCTACTCGCTACGGGCACGTTCTATTGGTACTCAATCGGATACGTCTTGATGGTCTTTGCAAGCCTGGGCACATAGCCCGTAGGCAGTAGTGCCAGCAAGTTCGTGTCGAGCAGGATCATTCGCCTTCCAATCGCGTGTAGATCGCCTCGCGGGAGTCGTCCACATCCGCGACGTCAACCATGAAGGGACGCATCTCGGCAAAAATATCCTCCGCCTGGCTCGGCGTTTCCCCAACGTCCGCCGGCGCGGATTCACCTCTGCGCATGTCGTCCGCGAGTCGCGCTTTGGGGCTGATCGTGACGGCGACCTCCGCGCCCGGCGCGAATGGCAGGTCGGCCACGAGAACCCGTCCTTGCTCGTCCACAGTGGCAGTTGTTTCAAAAGTGCTCATGGCGATAATCCGCAAGGCGGCGTCAATGAGAATCAAAATGATTCGAGGCTTCGTCGCATCGCAGTGCGCGACTCCTTCATTGTTTCATCCACGACGAAGCCGAGCAATCGCCATTGCCGCTGGCGTCGGAGAGCGGCGCGTTACTGCTGCGCCGTGATCGGCAAATAGCGGTAGTACACCTCCAGGCACAAGCAGGCCGTGGCGGTGGTGTAGACGCGGCCGCCGTAGCCGCCCCAGACGGTGTTGGGGTCCCAGCTTCCTGCGGCCTCGCCGTCGTCGCGCTGGCGGCTGAGAAGCTGCTCCTGCAGCGCGGCGTTCCAGGAGGTCCAGTTGTCGTCCTGCGTCTGGAAGAGAGCGAGCGTCGCGTAGTACCAGTAATAAAAATTCGCCCGGCCGTCTTGCGGCGGCTCTTCCATGATGAAGCCGACCGCCTCGCGGCGCAGGTTCGGTCCCGGAGGACCATCCAGGAAGTAGCGGCACGCCAGGGCCTCGGCCGTCATGGTGCGCGAGGCGCGTTCGCCGCCGCGATAGCTGGCCAGCCCGCTGTGCATTCCGGAGGTGACCGCGCCGAGGAAGCGGTTCATGCCGTCGCGAGTCGTCCGCGGAATCGGGATGCCCGCCAGCTCCGCGCTCTTGAGGGCCATCACCTGCCAGCCGAACTGGCTCATGTCCCCGCGATCCCCTTTCTGATATCGCCAGCCGCCGTCGGTGGGATGCTGGCAGGAGAGCGAAAACGCCACGCCCCGTTCGACGTAAGGCTGCAAGCGGCGGTCGCCGGTCAGGGCCAGCGCCTCGCTGAGCGCCAGCGACGCCATCCCATGACAGTACATGCGGGCGAAGAACTCGGCGTCGCCCGAGAGATCGCCGTCGCCGCGCTGGGTGCGGAGCAGGTACTCCAGCCCGTGTTGCACGTTCGTGCGATACTCCCCCTCCAGGTGCGTGTGCCCGGCGCCGAGGAACGCCAAGAGCGCCAGCCCGGTGACCGCCGTGTGAGCCCGGGCGCCGGCGCCGCCGCGGTCGTGCCCCAGCACCTTGTCTTCCCGGCCGGCGCCGTGCTGACCGGCGTCCCAGTGACCGTCGGGACTTTGATTCGCCGCCAGCCATCGCAATGCCTCCTCCACCGCCGCCTCGGTTTCTCTCGTAGCGCCGAGCTGTCGAGCCGCCAGCGCCCGGCCATCCCCGACGCGAAGGCGATACAGGTCGGGCATCTCGGCCCCATCGCCCAAGCGTCGCGGGATCGGCATCGCTTCCAATGCCGCGCCGACATCGGGCCGGCCGGACGAGGAAATTCGCAGCGCGCCGACGCCGCCCACGGCGAGCGGATCACCGGCCGCGAGGATGTTTTCCTCGGCGTTGCCTTCACGATTCGGCGCTTCGGCGAGTTCGTCGCGATCTCCCCGTGCGGCGTCGGCCAGCTCGGCGGGGAGAGCGTCGGTGATGCGTTGCAGTCCGCCTGCTGCGTCAAACAATTCCCGGGGCAGATCGGCGGAGTCGCTCCGACGGGCCGGCGTCTCTCCCGGAGCAGGAACATCGACGCGGGCCAACTGCCCCGGACGCGGCATCTCGGGCGTCGGCGCCTCGACCAGTGAAGGCGGCGCCGGCGCGGGTTGCTCGATCTCCGAAGGTGGCGCGGCCGCGGCGATTATCGTCGTCTCCGGCGCCGGAGGCGCTTCGGGATCGGGGCGATCCGGCTCGACGCTCGGCGCCGCGTCGCTGGGCGCCATTGCGAGACTGTCGCGCTCCGCCGGCGCCGTCATCCGCGACGGCTCGACCAGCGGCGCCGCGTCCTGTCTTTGCGGCGAGTCGAGCTGCGGCGCAGTCGCCGTCTCCGCGGCCAGCCGCTCCCATGGATCGGGCCGTGACCGGGCCGACGTTTCTCCCTCGTCGGCGCCCGCCGCGACGTGGGTGAGGTGGATCGTCTGCTCGAACCGCCTGGGCGGCGGCTCGACGAACAGCCGCGTCGTGTAGGCGTAGCCGCCCATGAGCAGGTGCGCGTAGATCGAAAGGAACACGCACTTGGCCATCGGCTGGGCCTGCCCCCAGCGAGTGCGCGAGAGCACCAACAGCGAAATCGTGAGCACCGCCAGGCCCGCCCAAAGCAGCAGCGCCAGGTTGCGATGCGAGAAGCCGTCGCTCGCTACGCTCGCCCACCAGCCCCCATCGAAGATATTCATCGGCTGCCGCTTTCCCTGCTGTGTGCCCCATGGCGGACAACGTGCTTTACGGATCGTTCCTGGCGAGGCGGACGGAGATGCCCATCTCGGCGATGCCGGCCTGCCGACAGGCGTTGAGCGCCTCGGCCACGTGCTGAAACGCCCCGTCGGCGTCCCCCCGCACGATCACCCCCAACCCCTCGTACTCGCTCCGCGCCTGGGCCAGCCGCGCGGAGAGCTGCTCCAGCGTCACCATCTCGCGGTCCAGCGAGAGGCGGCCGTCGGAGTAGACGTTGACCACAAACTTCTCCGGCGCCGGCGCGAGCGCGCCCGCGTCGTTCACCTGCGGCACCTGCAGGGCGATTTTCCGCTCCATCTCGGTGAACTTGGTGCCCACCATGAAGAAGATGATCAGCAGAAACACCACGTCGATCATCGACGTGAGGTTCAGCGACGGCGCCTCATCCTGATGCGTTTTCAGCGGCATAATGGTGTAGTAGGCACACTCCGTGTGCCGTTCCTCTGCAAATCGGAATCCAACGGGCTATCGCGGACGGCACACGGAGTGTGCCTGTTACTTTACGCGGCGTTGCCGCGGCTCTTTTTCGTGCGGCTTGTGCGTTCGCTTTGGGCCTCGGCCGAGATGACGTCCACCAGCTCCTGGCCGACGGCGTCGATCTCGATCACGAGCCGATCGACCCGGCTCACAAAGAACAGGTACGCGATCAAGGCGGGAATCGCCACGGTCAGGCCGGCGGCGGTGGTCAGGAGGGCCTGGCTGATCCCCTCGGCCAGCGCCTCGGGGCGTCCCATCGCGTCGGCCACCGCGATCGCGTTGAACGATTGGATCATGCCGACCACCGTTCCCAGCAGTCCCAGCAGCGGGGTGACGGTGGCGATGCCGTTCATCACGCGGAGGTATCGCCGCAGCCCATTGGTGACGCGCTCGCCGGCATCGATGATCGCCTGCTCGACCTCGACCGACGGCCGGCCCCACTTCCTCACCGCTCCGGCGAAGACGACGCTCACCGGGCTGCGATTCTTCTCGCACAGCTCCCGCGCCTGCTCGCGGTCCAGCTCTCCTTCTCCCAGTTGCTGAAGGAAGCGCTTGACGAACGGCCGCGGAACCACTCGGCCGCGACGAAGCATGATCGTCCGCTCAAACACCACCACGCAGAGCAAGAACGAGCAGAGCCCGATGGGGATCATCAGGATGCCTCCTTCCCGCACCACGTCGAGGAGATTCTTCATGCGGATGGCGCCTTCCTCCGCCGCGGCGTCCGGCGCGGGAAGGTTCACCTCGGGGGGAGGCGCCATCGGCGCGACGCCGGGCCCGCCGCCCGTTTGGGCAATCGCCGCCGTCGCCAGTGCGGCGGATATCGCCACGGCCAGGGCGCCGCGGCGGATCAGGGGAACAAGGGGCATCGCAACAACTCCTTGGGGTTCATCGACCGCGGTCATGGCGCCGCGGCTCGCGAGAGGCGCTGCTGCGCCGCGCGCAATCGCTGGGCCGCCTCTTCCGTGAACGGCGTGTCGGGAAAGTCCTTCAATACATGCGCGTAAAGCTGGACGGCGTCGCGGAGCTCATTCCGCATCTCGCGGCACTTGCCGGCCTGGAGCAACGCCCCGGCCTGCCATCGCGGATAAGGAAACAGCCGCTCCACGCGGTGATACGCTTTGATTGCTTCGAGGTAATTTTTCTGATGGAAGTACGTCTCGCCGACCATCCACTGCGCCATCGCCGCCGTCTCGGTGCGGCCGCCCGTCGTGGACCGGATCACGCGATCGAATGCGGTCCGGGCGTCGGTGAACTTCGCCTGGGCCATCAGGCAACGACCCAGGAGGTAATCGACTTCGTACTGCTGGCGAAATTCGGGAAACCGCGCGGCGACGCCGTCAGCGATGTCAAACGCCTCCCGCCACTGCCGCTGATGGGCCAGCACCTGTGCCTGCCGCAGCGGGACCATCGCCAGCCATTCTTCGTCGGCGCCCTCAGCCAGCGGCGCCAGCTCCGCGAGGCGCCGGCCTGCTTCTTCGTAATCACGCTGGCGGTAGTAGCTTTCCGCAGACCAATACATCGCGGCCAGTTTGAGCGAACTGTCGGGGAACTCCGCGAGGAGTTGCTTCATGGGCGGCGCCACGTCGGACCAGCGCTCCTCGACCGCCGCGATTTGTCCTTCCAGGTAGAGCGCGTGTGCTCGCACTTCGCCCGCGGCGCCCCCCTCGAGGATCTGCTGGAGGAGTTGGCCCGCTCGCGGGTAGTCTTTGGCGGCCGCCGCTCGCTCGGCGAGGCGATAGGCGGCGTCGGCCCAGTAGCGGCTGGAGGGATGCTCCGCCACGATTCGGGCAAAGGCCGCGTCGGCCGCTCCTTCTTGGCTAAGGTCGATCAGCGCCCACGCCGATTGGTAGAGGGCGGCGTCAACGTCCGGCGCTTGCGGATGTTCATCGACGTATCGCGCGTACAGCGTCGCCGCTTCGGCGTTGTTTCCCTGCCGGTCGAGCAGCCGCGCCAGGGCCAGCTTCGCCGCGGGCGCCGAGTCCGAGGCGGCATGCTCCTCCAGCACGAGCCGGTACATCGCAGTCGCCTGCTCGAATTGGCCTAGACGCTCCAGGGAGCGGGCCTGCATCATCGCCGCTTCGCCGGCGAGCTTGCTGTCGGGATGATCCCGCACGATCCGCTCGAACGCCGCAGCCGACTCCGCCGGATTGCCGTCGAACTCCAGCCACGCCAGCCCCGAAAGCCCCTTCGCGGAGAACTGGGGCGGGTTTTTCTCATCGGCCAGGATCGTGAACATCCGCCGAGCCAGATTTTTGTCCCCCGCGGCGTAGGCGGCTTCGGCGAGGAACTCGGTGGCGGGGAGGAAGTGCGGATGCTCCGGACTTCGCTTTGCGAACTCGTCGTGGGCCGCGGCGGCATCCGCAAATCGCTCCAGCTTCGTCAGAGCGACCACCAGCTGTGCACGGCTCTTCGGCGCGTCGGCGCCGGCGGGCTGCGACTTCAGGTACTGCTCCAGCAGCGGAACGGCTTCGTCGAACCGCTCGAGCCCGACCAACGCCGCGGCGCGGACTACGCGGACGCCGTCGGCCAATTCCGACGACACACGCTCCACGTCGATCGGCCCCAATGCTGCAATCGCTTCGTCATTCCGGCCGACGCCGACGTGCGCCAAGCCAAGGTAATAGCGAATCAGCTCCGGCCGCACGGAAGCGTCTCCGCCGGAAGCGGAGGCGTCGTGAAGCAGTTGGTTGAACACCGTCGCCGCCTCGCCGTACTTCTTGCCGTGGAGGAGCGATCGGCCGTGGGCGAGGGTCACCGCGTCCCGGAGCGGACTGGACGGAAAGCGGCTCTGGAAATCGGCGGCGAGAGCGTCGACCGTTGCGGCGTCTCGGGCGGCCAGGGCGAGATCGATCCGTGCTTGCAGCGCGTCGTCGGCCCACTCGGACTTCGGCCAGGTCGCCGCGACGTCGGCGAAGCGGCGATGCGCCTCTTCTGTTCGTCCCACCCTAGCAAGAGCCTCGCCCGTCGCGAAGCCGGCCGCCGGCGCCAGGTCGTGCGTCGGTTCGATGCGGGTCGACTCCAGCGTCGCGGCAGCCTCTTCCCAATGCTTCGTCGCGAGCTGCGATTTCGCCAGCCAATACAGAGCATGCGGCCGCTGATCGCTTTGCGGAAAGTCCGTTGCCAAGCGGCGAAGTTCCCGCATCGCCTGCTGATAATCGCGGGCATGATGGTGCAGCAGTCCCAGACGCAACTGCGCGTCATCCGCCAGATCGCCCTTGGTCTGGTAGGCGAGGTAGCGATAGAAGCGTTCGGCGCCGGCTTTGTCCCCGATCGCTTCCGCCGCCCGCGCCAGTCCCCAGCGGCATCCCTCGCGAAGCGGACTGTCGGGATGCTTTTCGAGCGTCTCGCTGTAGTATGATTGAGCCGCAGCCGCATCGCCCCGGGCGAGGGCCAGATCGCCGAGGTAAGGCAGGACAAAGCCGTTGAGGGAGTGCCCCGGCTCGAGGCGACGGAATTCCTCCAGCCCTCGCCGAGCGGCCTCGGCATCGCCCGCGAGGTACGCCGCCTCGCCGGACCGGAACCGCGCCTGCGTCGCATGCTTGTGATCCGGCTGACGCTGCAAGAACTCTGCGAACCGCTGTCTCGCCTCGGGATAGCGGCCCTGCTGCACGAGGGCTTCGCCGCTAAAGAAGCGGACCGCGTCCGCCATCTCGTGCGAGGGGAACCGGGTAAGGAAGGCGTCAAACTCCTCGACCGCCAGCTTCCATCGTCCGGCGGCGTAATGCCCCGCCGCGACGGCGTACTGATCCTCAGCGGGTCCGGCCAATGCCCAAGACGCGGCGAGCCAGAAGCACGCCGCCAGCGGCCAGCGACAGATGCGGGTCCACAACATCCTTCCACCACCAGGCGAGCGAGCGGGCCTGGAACGGATCCTCCGTACGCACCGTCAATCTAATCCCCCGGGTCGCCTCCGGACAAGACGATTCGAGATATCTGAGGCCTCTTCGCTCTTAATTCGTCTCGCGCCCGCCCGCCGCGCGGGGTTTTCTTAAGAATCGACACATGAGGGACGATCGTCGCGAAGTCGCCACAGCACGCATCTTCCGCATCCCCCCAAAGTTAACACCGCGGCGCGAGACAAAGTTACACGGAAAACATATTGAACAGGAGGCAACAGAGGAAACAGAGAAAGGTGTTGCTTCATTCCATCCTCTGTTCTCTCTGTTGCCTCCTGTTCAATTTTTTCTTGGCACCGCGTCGCGCTATGGTTGCGGCCGGCGCTGCGGTCGGACAATCATCCGAGGGTCGGAAAGAGCGCGGCGCCGCTTTAGGTGATGATTTCCGCGACCACCGGATTGCGGCGACGGCGGAGGCGCCACCAGATAAGCAGCGGGAAGAGGAGTATCGCCAACACCGCGAGCCAGGGGACAATCGCGACGATGACGAGCGCCAGCGCTTCGCCCGCCTTACCGAGCGCGGCGAGGGAGTGGCTCCACGTGCTTTGCACCTTGCCAGCGAAGGTTGGGGCCTGCGGCGGGACGTAGTCGAACTCCTCGCGGGCGAAGATGGTGACGGTGGTCAGCTCCACGCGCTGCGCGAGCCATCGCAGCCGCCCTTCCATCCGCTCGATCTCCTCCCGCACGCGGGCCAGCTCGGTTTCCACGGCGATGATGTCCTTGATCTCACCGGTCTGGTTTTCCAGCAGATCGAGGATCCGCTGCTCCAGTTTGCGCTTGTTCGCCAGCCGGGCCTCCAGATCGACGTACTCCTCGGTGACGTCTTGCGTACTGATTTCGCGCATTTCGGGGACGCCGAGCGCCGTCACCTCGTCCAGAAATTTCTGAAAGTGCTTGACGGGCGTGCGCACGACCCAGCGGCCGGAGCGGCGGTCGCCGTACTGGCCGTCTTCGCGAAACTCCGCCACAAAGCCGCCGGTTTCGCGAGCCAGCGATTGAATCTTCCGGTCCGCCGCGGCGAAATCCGGGACCACCAGATTGACCGTGGCCGTATAGATGATCTTGCGGTCGGCGCTGGCGAGGTCATCCTCCGCCGGCGGTTCGCGTTCGGCGCCCGCCGCATCATCCGCCACGACGCCCGGCGCCTCCGCGGCCGGCCCAAATTGCTCGATTTCTTGTTGAGCGCATCCGCAAAGGACGGCCGCGAAACCGCAAGCGGCGACGTTAACAACCGATTTTAGTGTCCAATTCATGCGATGCATCTCTGCGGCGCCCGTCTCTTGGATGCGCTCGGCCCGGACAATATTCCATTCCCGGAGGGCGCCCATCTCGTGTACGGCGAGCCGCCCCCGCGATTTACTGCGGAGAAACCTCGCTCGTGCTGCGGGGTTGTAATTAGTAGGTCCGGCCGGGCGGGCGAAACACGCTCCCCGTGGCCGGAATTGGCGGCGTGCCTTACATTTACGGAAGAACCTCCCGGAGCCTTTCCCACCTTCCTCAGCCTCAGGTCGCGTTTTGGCTGTAGGCGAATCGTCGGCGAACATCAACTACGAATCGCTGGACCCCGACGTGCGATTGATGCTCCAGGTGCGCGACGGCAACGGCGCCGCCTTCGAGGAGCTGGTGATGCGCTACCAGGGGCGGGTCCTGACGGTGCTGGAGCACGCGGTCGGACGGCGGATGAGCGCCGAGGAGCTGGCCCAAGATGTGTTCCTGCGGGTGTGGCGGGCCAGGGCGAACTACACCCCCGCGGCCAAGTTCTCCACGTGGCTGTTCACCATCGCCAACAACGTCGCCCGCAATGCGATCCGCGGCGCCTCGCGGCGCAAAGAGGTGAACGTGAGCAATGTGGGAAGCGGGCCGATGCCGGTCACGCCGCTGGACCGCATGGCGCTGGAGTCCAGCGGATTGATGCCCACCCGCCGGCTCGACAAAACGGAGATGGCCGAGGTCGTGCAGCAGGCGCTGGAGTCGCTCAACGAGCGGCAGCGGATGGCCACGATGCTCTCGAAGTTTGAGGGCATGAGTTACGACGATATCGCGCAGACGATGGAGCTTTCGGTCCAGGCGGTCAAGTCGCTCCTCTCGCGGGCCCGGGTGAACCTGAAGGCCGCGCTGGAGCCCTACATGAGCGAAGGCGCGTGGCCGCGCGCCTCGACGGCGGTTTCCCACGGCGACGACGAATCATGACCAGCGAACCTCAACCGACCCTGCTGGAGAACGAGCAAGTCCGCGACGAGTTGGTCGCCTACCTGGACGGCGAGCTCGGCTCAGAAGAGAGCCTGCGCGTCGAACGGCGGCTGGCCGAGGATGCAGGGTATCGCCGCGCGCTGCAGGAGCTGGAGACGGCGTGGGACCTGCTCGACACGCTGCCGCGAGCGGAGCCGGATGAGAGCTTCACCCGCAGCACGGTGGAGATGGTGGCCTTTTCGGCGAAGTCGGACGTGGACGAGCTGAGAACCCGCGCGCGGCGCCGGCGGGCGCTGGCGGCGGTGGGGCTGGCGGCCTCGCTGATCGTGGCGATGTTGGCCGGCTTCGGCGCCGTGTATTGGCAGGTTACGGCCCCCAACCGGCAACTGGTGCATGATCTCCCGGTGATCGAGAACATGGAATACTATCGCCACGCGGAAGATCTGGAGTTCCTGCGACGACTGGAGTCGGAAGGCCTGTTCAGCGATGAGGTGGATCATGCGTATTAGGCCGCGGACGTATGCCTGGCTCTTGATCCTGGCCGTCGCCGGCGCCTCGGCGACGGCGGTCGGGCAAGAGTCGGCCCGCCTCAGCCACCAGCAGCGGCGGGCGCGGCTGGAGAAGATGAGCGCCGCGGAGAAGGAGCAGTTGCTTCGGCAGAAGGAGCGCTTCGATCAGCTTTCGCCCCAGGAGCAGGAAGAGCTGCGAGCCACCTGCAAAGCGCTCGCGGAGGCGCCTGACGGGGATCAACTGTTCGGCATCCTGCAGCACTATTGCGATTGGCTCAAGTCGCTGCCGCCGGTGGAGCGGGCCGAGGTCTTGGCTCTGCCGCCCGAGCAGCGAATTGCGAAGATCAAAAAGCTTGTGAAAGAGCAAGAGGAGCAGCGCATCCGCAAGCTGGCGAACCTGAGCTACGAGGAAGGCAAGGCGGTGAAGCAGTGGTTCGCCGACCGCATCAAGCCGCACCAAGACGAGCTGTGGGCCCTGTTGCCGCGGGATTCGCAGCGCTGGATCGAATCCCGGGCGGATGACGCCGACCAGCGGCGCCGGATGATGTTGTGGGGGCTCCTCTGGAATCGGCACGGCGCCGAACTGCGCGAGCGCATCATGCCTGATCCCGGGGAGGTCGAGGGTCTTCTGGGGCTGCTGTCGGAAGAGCGGCGGGAGGAGTTCAAAAAGCTGCGCGACTCGCAACAACAGACGGATCTTTTGGAGAGTTGGTTAAGAGCGTCGGTGTTCGCCAGTCGCTTTCGCGTCAGCGAAGAAACCTTGCTGGAGTTCGTGGACGAGCTACCACGCGAAGAGCAAACGCGGCTGGAGATGATGCCCCGCGAGGACATGCAGCGCGAGTTGCAGCGTCTCTATCTCCAACGATTCAGCCGCCCCGGCTGGGGACGCGACGGCGGTCCCCCGCGCGGCAAGTTCGGCGACGGTTTCCGCCGTCGCCACGATGACGGCGATGACCGCCGCCATCACGACCACGGCCGGGATGACG
>JAHWKS010000912.1 GCA_019347795.1 Planctomycetota bacterium
GCTCTTCCGATCTCCCAGCCCGAGCGTGTCTTCCAGCCGGGCGAAGAACTCGGGCGTGGCGTCGGGAAAGGGATTGCCGCTGAGGGCGCCCAGCACGAGCGTCTCCAGGTTCTGCAGCGCCGCCCAGACCGCCGCGGCGATGGTCAGGACGAGGTTCCGTCCCGGCAGATGCACCGCCTCATCGCGGCTCTGTGCGTCCGGGACGCCGACTCCGCTCACGCTCCAATGACTGCCGTAAAGCGACTGCACGGGGAATTCGATCATCTCCAAGCCGCGCACGTTCGGCGCCGCCAGCGCCGAGAGAAATTCGTCGAGGGCCGCCAGCTCCCGCTCCTCCCAGATCAGCCCCGTGCGGACGTAAACGGGGTGCACCACGTGAGACGCGGCCGCCAGTTCGCCCAGCAGGACGGCGCTGTCCAGCCCTCCGCTCACGAGAACCGCGAGGGGCTTTTCGGTTGCACGAATCATGATGGGCGCCGACCCGGCCAAAGCTTGCATTCCTCAATACGCACAGATGCGGCGCACAGTCGCCAGCGGCGTCTCACGGACGGTCTCGCCGGCGCGGGTGACCTCGCGCAGCCCGCGGCGGTAGCCGATCAGCACGTTGCCGCCGGGCAGCTCCATCGCGTCGTACGCCAGCGGCACGTTGTTGGTGTAGGACCAGACGATCTCGCCGTCGGGGGCGTATTCAAACACCTTGCTGAGGCTGCTGGAAACGAGCGTGTTGCCGTTGGCCAGGCGCCGCGCGCTCTCGGGCGGCGGAAGGTCTTCAATCCGCCACACGACCTTCCCCTCCGGGTTGATCTCCACGACCGTCTTTGTCGTATAGAGACACGCCAGCACATTGCCGCCGGGGAGCAGGTGCGCGTCGCTTGGCTTGCCTTCGGTCGCCGCCTTCCATACCGTCTCACCGTCTTGGGAAACTCGGCGGATTTCCATCTCATCGAACAGCCCGGTGAGCCAATCCCCCTCGGCCGTCCGCTCCAGCGAGTTCGGCATGCCGGGAAGCGATAGCCGCCACGCCTCGCGTCCTTGCCGGTCGAACGCCATCAACGCCTGAGAGCCCCAGTCGCCGATCACCCGCCAGCCTTCCGAGGTGATCGCGCAGGCCGAGGGGGCGTCAACCTGGTGGGTGAGCGTCATCACGACTCGACCCCTCTCATCCAGCTCGGTAACGCCGAACGGCTCGGAGTGGCACAGCAGCAGTCGCCCCATGGGGAGCGGAGTCTCCGCAAGCGGCTGCCGCAGCGGATCACGGGTATCTTGGGCGAGCCACGTCTTCCAGCGATCGACCGCCGCGGCCCGCCGCTCCGGCGAGGCGTAGGCGGCATAGCCGAAGCGCTGGCCGGTGAGGTCGCCGAGGATCCGGATGGCAGTCATGCGAACCGGCAGGTCCTCCGCCTGCAGGCCTTCGATCAGCGCTGACAGCGCTTCCGGCGGAGCCAGCGACGCCGCGGCTTGAGCAGCGGTCAGGTGAATCTCCGGATCGTCGTCTCCGAGAAGCGACAGCAACTTGTCGCGAGCTTGCTCTCCCATCGCCGCCGGGAGAGCAAGAATTGCAGCTTGACATTTTAGGGGAGAAACATCACCGAGGGCCTTGTGCAGCAACTGCACATCATCGGTCGTGACGGTGGTCCAGAGCGCTCGCCGCAGATTTTCTTGAGCGGCGTATCCGTTAACATCCGGGGCGACTTTGAGGAGTTGCGGCGCCAGACCCTTCAGTCGCTTGCGCACGATCGTCCGCAGCACGGCGGGGAGCACCGAGTCTCGCTTCTCCTTGAGTTTGCCCAGCCGCATCTGAAGCCCGCGGGCCCGGGCGCGGATTTCGGCGTCATCGCTCTTGGCGGCGCTTTCCACGGCGGGCAGCGCATCCAGCCCCATTGCCTGCAGCTTCGCGGAGGCGGCTTCGCGAACGTCGAACTTCTCGCTCCCCAGTTGCGCCGCCCACAGGCGCGCCAGCTTCACGTCCTCATCCGAAGGACCGGCCGGCTCGAGAAAAGCCCGCACTCCTTCCACGTCGGGCGAGATGCCGTGCGCCTCCAACTCCGCCAAGTCCTCCTGCTCCCGAAACTCGGCGGCCTGCGCGTTCGCGGAGAGCGCGCCGCCGAAGCAGGCCATCGCAACGATAAGAATTGTGAAACAGCGCATTACACTCCCGCTCCCGCAGTCGGACGCCGTCGTCGCCTTGATTCTACTATCGGACGGCGCCGGCCGCGAGGAGCGATCAAGATCGTCGTCGCTACGGCTGGATATTCTTATTGGCGCGCAATAGGAAACCCGGCGCGTGAGCGAGGGGACGCTACGATCCAACGCCGAATTCCCCCTCGCTGACGCGTCGGGCTACCTTTGGCGCGCAATCTGCACCCTCATGCAGCGGCATCAGAGGAGTCCCTGTGCGCGCGGGTGAGATGTGTAATAATGTCGGCGAGACGACCAAATCTTTTGGCTGCTTTGACTTCACACCGGAGGCCGACGATGAACAGCAGCGACGGCAGGAGACGTGTCGTCATCGAGGGGGTCAAGCCGGAGATCGACGGCGGCCGCTTCCCCATCAAACGTTCCGTCGGCGAAAAGGTTGTCGTCGAGGCGTATGTGTTCACCGACGGTCACG
>JAHWKS010000913.1 GCA_019347795.1 Planctomycetota bacterium
GGATGTTGAAATCGGTCGCCGCGTTGTAGCGATCGTCCGCGACGGGATGTCCGCTCTTGTACTCGACCGGCAGCGTGTATTTGACCGGCGTGATTTTGCTCGGCCCCGTGTCGGTGGCGCCCAGGGCCCAGCAGGCGATGTCCACGTGATGGGCGCCCCAGTCGGTGAGTTTTCCGCCGGAGTACTCGTGCCAGTTGCGGAAGGAGTAGTGGCAATTGCTGTAGAGCGGCACGCCCCCGCCGTAGCCTTCCCGCAATTCCGGGAGAGCGCGATAGGGGACCTTCGGCGCCGGCCCGAGCCAGAAGTCCCAATCCAGCCCTTCCGGAACCGGGGCGTCGGGAATGACCGGCGAGGATTCCATGCCGCCGATGCCGCAGGTGACTTTCTTCACGGCGCCGATGCGGCCGTTTCGGATCAGAGCGATGGCCTGGAGGAAGCGCTGGTCGGACTCGGTTCGCTGCATCGTGCCAACTTGAAACACACGGCCCGTTTCCTTGACCACTTCCTCGATGAGCTTTCCTTCGTCGATCGTCAACGTGAGCGGCGGCGCGCAGGAGACGTCTTTGCCGGCGAGCATGGCCTCGACCGAGATCTTCGTGTGCCACTGGTCCGGCGTGGCGATCATCACCGCGTCGATGTCTTTCCGATCCAGGATTTTTCGGTAGTCCTTGTAGGCATCGGGTTCTTTGCCTTGAGCCCGCTCCACCTTGTCCACGTTTTCCCCCAGCACATTCGCATCGACGTCGGCCAGGGCTGCGAAATCGGCAAAGCGAAACGACTTGCTGGTGATCGCCCAGCCTTGATTTCGCAGGCCGATGGTCGCAAAGACCGGGCGGTCATTCGGCGACTGATAGCCGAAGGCCCGACGGGCCGGCCGCAGCAGAATGCTTGCGGCGCCCGCCGCGGCGACGCCTTGAAGAAACTGGCGACGCGACGTCTGGTGGGAGGTTGGCATTGGTCGAAATCCTGGTGGAGAAAATGAGCGAACGTGCTCGCCGGCAGGCTTCGCGTGGTGGGGAGCGAGCTTGCAAGGTCGCCAGCAGGGGAGCATACATCGGCGCCGATGGAGAGCGCCGCGGCATGCTCTAAGATACTCGAAACCTTCAGTCGTTTGAACTTGCCGGTTCTCAGCGTCTTTGCAATCGGGCTACCATGGCGTAGCGATAACCTGATTTGTGCGCCGAGGACGACATCATGACAGCGTTCCTGAATGGAATTCAACACGCAACCGCGGCTTTGTGGAGTCAGCCCACGCTCTACCTGTTGCTGGGGGCCGGCCTATTGTTTACCGCCTGGACGCGGATCGGACAGTTCCGCATCTTGAGTCACGGCTTTCGGGTGGTGCGGGGCGAATACGATAACCCCGATGATCCCGGCGCCATTAACCATTTCCAGGCGCTTTCGGCGGCCCTCTCGGCGACCATCGGGTTGGGCAACATCGGGGGCGTGGCCATTGCGATCGGGCTCGGAGGACCCGGCGCGCTGTTCTGGATGTGGGTTGTCGGCTTCTTCGGCATCGCGCTGAAGACCGTAGAAATCACCCTCACCATGCTCTACCGCAACACGGACGATCCCGATGATCCCCATGGCGGACCGATGTGGGTGATCGACCGCACGCTGGGCCGCATCCCAGGCCCGCGCCGGATCGCGGCGAAGTGTCTCGGCGGCCTGTTTTCCCTGTCTTGCATTTTCTTCACGGTGGTTGGCATCTGCCTGTTTCAGACGTGGAACGTGGCGGACATCACGAACCGTTACTTCGGCGTTCCCCAGGTTGCGACGGGCAGCTTTGTCGCGGTGCTGGTCGGGCTGGTGATCATCGGCGGCATTCGGCGGATCGGTCAGGTGGCCGGCAAGCTCGTGCCGGCGATGGCGATTCTCTATTTGCTCTCGGCGGCGGCCGTCGTGGCCGTGAACATGGAGCAATTGCCGAGCATGTTTCGCATGATTCTGACGCGCGCGTTCGCTCCCACCGAGGCGGGCGGCGCGTTTGTCGGCGCCGGGGCGTGGCTGGCCTTCACGTGGGGACTGAAGCGCGCGATCTACTCCAACGAGGCCGGCCTCGGGTCGGCAGCCATGGCTCATGCCGCCGCCCGCACCAATGAGCCGGCGCGGGAGGGCATCGTCGGCGGGCTAGGCCCGCTCATCGACACGTTGATCATTTGCACGCTCACGGCGCTGGTGATTCTGATCACGGGCGCCTGGAATCGTCCGCCCGAAGGGCCGATGCACGGCGAAGTGACGTTGAGCCGACTTCAGGATCGCACGGAGCTTATCGCTCCAACCGACCCGCGCGCCCTTCCCGAGTTGCCCGCGTGGGACAGCTACACGGCCAGGCAGCAGGTCTTTTTCGTGGTGAGCGTCCCCGACGATCTCAATCCCAGCGGCCGCAGACGCGTCCGCGTCTATGGCACGCTCGAAACGGGACAGGACGGGGAAATTACGCAGATCGCCTGGCGGAACAGCATCGAAGATCAGAACGGCGAGACGATCTCTCTGCCGGCCGGCACGCGGTGGATCGACGACGACGGCGGCCGTCCCATCAAGGGTCTCTATCGAGAATTCACCGGCGCGGCTCTTACGGCTCACGCGTTTGATCGGTCGTTCCCCGGCC
>JAHWKS010000914.1 GCA_019347795.1 Planctomycetota bacterium
TTGTCGTCAGCGCCAACCTCACCATAGACGAGTGCCGCCAGATGTTCGAGCGCACGCTGCGGGTGACGCCGCTGTGGTCGGACACCGGATGGAAGTGCTTGGTAATTGAAGAACTGGAGGCGCTTCCATCGCAGACGGTAGCCCGCTACCTCAAGGTGGCCCTGGAGCAATTGCCGCCAAGGACGGTTGTGGTCGCCACCAGCAACGGCGTCACGGGCATCGACAAAGCGCTCCTCCAGCGCTTCAAGCTGTACTTCTTCGCGGGCGGACCGGCGCTGGCCGAAACGGCTGCGGAGCGTCTGGCGGAGATCTGGGAGCGGGAGACAGGCGGCGGCGCATTGCCGCCGGGGTGGCAGGCATGGGGCTGGCGCGATGATGACTTCTCGCTGCGGCTGGCGTTCGACCAGCTCGAAGACTCGCTCGAATTGGCCTGCGTGTAGGTCATCACGCCGGTGGTTTTCGTCTTAGTTCCTTTCGCTTTGGGGGTACTTCATGTCCACAATTAACCTTGAACGCCAGCCGCACGTCTGGGGATACGGCCGCGGCTCCACGGATAAGCAGAAAATCACGCTCCACGACCAGCGGGACCGCTTCCACGAGTACGTCCGCACCAGGTTTCCGGCAGGCGGCGGCTTCGTGATCGGCGAGCCATTCTTCGGCGACGTGGCCGAATCCAGCGGCATCCCCTGGAACGAGCGGCCAAAAGGCAGATTGCTCTGGAGCGTTGTCCGCCCGGGCGACCATATCGTGATCCACCACCTGAATCGCCCCTTTCGCTCGATCGCCGAGGCGTCCGACACCCTCAAGAAACTGTTGGCCTCGAACATCACGCTGCACATCCTGGACATGCAGCTCGATCTCTCCACGCCCAACGGCCGGCTGCTGTTTCACCTGCTGGCCAGCGTTGATGAGTGGGTGCGGGAAATGATCCGGGAAAACACCCGCAACGCGCTCGACTGGAAGCGGCGCCGCGGTCTGCCTTACAACGGTCGCCCTCCTATCGGCTGGAAGAAAGTCGGAGAGAAGCATGAATCCCGCTACGTCCCCAACCCTCACCAGCGCTCCGGCGGCTATTTCGTGGTCGAGTGCCGAGACAAGCACAACATCCCCTGGGAAGTCATCCCGTCCCTCCTGCGCCGGAAGCGATGGAAGCGTAGCGACCTGCAATACGCGGGCGGCTTTCCGAGAAAGAATCCGGCCGACGAGATCAGCGTCACCGCCGCCAGGAACCTGTACGCAGCCGCCAAAGCAGGGTTTCCGCTGGCAAATGGCGGACGGAAGCACTGCTTCGACTGGGAGCCGGGAGTGTGGAAGTCGTGGGGGATTGCGTACGACACTTAGATTGGGCCCTGGGCATCCGGCGGCATCCGGCTCGACCGATAGCTTAGTTGTCCTGCTATACTAAAACCAAACCGAGCGCGGGCAGGCGGAGGTAACGAGCCGCCTGAAAGCGCGAAGGCGGTCTCCCAGGCCGCGCGCCTCCCGCCCTTGTTTTTCCCCTTCCAAGTGCCGCCAGCGATGCCATCGGGATGCTGCAGCTGGGGGAGCCGCCCACGAGGAAACATTGCCGACGATCGGCTGCTGTGATGGCGAGTTGGGAGACGCCATTCGCTTGTGGCGCCGCCGCGAGCAGCTTCCGGCGGAAACCTACGCCTCGCGTCGAACCCGCTTGCTCCAGCGTCTGGACGAGTTGATCGAAACGCCCTGGACCAACAAAGAGGCGCGGCGGTTGATCAAACGTCTGCGACGCCATCGCAACGACCTGCTGACGTTTCTGAATCACGCCAACATTCCCTTCGAGACAACCACGCTGAACGGGAAGTCCGACCCGCGGTCATCATCCGAAAAAACAGCTACGGCAACCGCAGCGAAGTGGGCGCCGACGCCCAGGCGGTGTTGATGACCGTATTCCGAACGCTCAAGTTGCGCGGCCACCACCCCATCCTAACGATCGTCCAAGCACTCCGCGTTTACGTCAAACCAACCAACTCCCGCCCTTTCCTGAATTAGGAGAACTTCACGCGGCTAAAGTGTCACGCCTTCTCTTAATCTACTCCTCCAAGTCCCAGATTTCGTTCAGCCGAAGGTCAGAATCGCAGCCGCTGAATCTGGATTATCTGGTATTGCCCAAGACATTGCCGAGGATGGCGGGCTGAAGACTTTTAATCAGGCATCTTGACGCAGTCGTCGCTGACAAATTCAGTGGGATTCGTGACCGAAGGCGGCAACCCCGGCCCAGCGATATTCTTTCCCCGCGCCTCCCGCTCCGCCAACTGCTGGTTCAGATCGAGCAGGAACTCCAGCACGTCGGCGTCCGCGGGCATCTCGTAAGCCCTTCTGACGGCGTGGTCGAGGTACCGGTGGGCCGCTTTTAGCGGATTCTCGCCCGGCAGTTCCATCGTCCGGTACAGATCCCGCAAGCACCAGCCGTTGTCCTGCATCAAGTCCCGGCGAAGTTGCCGTAGTTGTTTTGCCGCAAGCGCCACTCGCCGCACCTCAAAGATGGACGGCGATTGTGGCCAAGGAAATGTGTCGAAGACGGTGTTGCTCGTGTAGCGGTAGTCGCCCTTGAGCGTTGAGCAGCGGGATTTGAACCACTCCCAGTGC
>JAHWKS010000915.1 GCA_019347795.1 Planctomycetota bacterium
GAAGCCGAATCAAGCGATCGGCGGCGTCGGCCACGGACTGGTCGTGCGTGACCATTACCACGGTTTGCTTTTCCTCATCCACCAGCCGCCGCAGACGCTGCGTCACGACGCGGCCGTTCTCGCTGTCGAGGTTCCCGGTCGGCTCGTCGGCCAGCACCACCGCCGGCTTGATCACCAGGGCTCGGGCTACGGCGACCCGCTGCTGCTCTCCGCCGGACATTTCGCCCGGGAGGTGATCGTGACGTTTCTTCAGATCGACCAGCTCCAGCGCCTCCAGCGCGCGGCGGCGGGCGTCGCCGGCCGACACGCCGTCCAGTTCGAGCGGCAGCGCGATGTTCTCCGCCGCGCTCAGCGTGGGAAGCAGATTGAACGCCTGAAAGATGAAGCCGAGCCGCCGGCGGCGAATGAGCGTCCGCTGGTCGTCGTTGAGCGTGGCCAGATCAATATCCTCGAGCACGACCTTCCCGCTGGTGGGCTTATCCACCGCGCCCAAGAGCGCCAACAGCGTGCTCTTGCCGGATCCCGACGGGCCCATGATGGCGATCATGTGCCCCGCTTCGATGTGGAGATCAACGCCCCGCAGGGCGTCGACGCGGGCCTCGCCGTCTCCGTACACCTTCTTCAGATCGCGCGTCTCCAAGACCGCCATAAAAGAATTCCCGAGATTTCCAAACCGGCCATGCGCGCCCGCCACTTCCTACGGTACACCATCGGCGATGCTTCAGAAAGCGGGCGAGGCAGACACGCGCGTCGGGTCCTGGCGGCGCAAAACGCGATGGGACACGGCTTCGTCCAGACGACGCCGTTGGCCCGACCGCGGCTCGGCGTGATGGCGAGTGAGTTCTCGTTGAACGATGTGGCGCGCTCGAGCCCGCCGCGCGCACCGGCGACGAGCGACCGGCTTCGAATCTATGGGCGCGCACCGGCGCCGACGCCCGTTTCACGCGCAGGCCAGTTCTTCCCTACGCCGAGGGGCGGCGGAAGAAGCGATAAGCGAGCATCACTTCGTAGAGGTCGGCCGAGACGGTGATGTCCTCATCCTGGAAGTCGTAAAGCCATGTGCGGTCGCTATGCACCGCATCGGCCAGCAGGCGAGCGACGTCGCCCAAGCAGACCTGGACCGTATCGCTCTCGGCAGGTCGCGGCGCCGTTGGGAGGGAAAGCTCCTCTTCGTCTCCTGTAAAGACTCGCAAGTGGGTTTGAGCCATCCGGGTTTCCCTGGGGTGCGGCAATGCCGAGAATTCGTGGACCGATTCGTGGTATCGGCAGCAAACCTGGAGAAGTTTGGCCAAAATTGACTCAATTCGCCCACCGCGGGTCACCCTTGGCGAGGGCTTTTCCATGTTTTATTCTCTATTCTCCCCAAAACTCCCATTTTTAGAGAAACGGGTATGCGGGTTGCTGGGCAGTAAACGGCATTGCGGGGGCTGAAGGGTTGCGGCCGCCGGGAGCGGGATTTGTATCCTACATTTGTGGACAGGCGACAAACTCGCCATGAAGTTCCTGGACCTCCTAAACTGCTTAAATTATCCTAAGGACTTGACAACGCTTTCGCAGGTGCTAATCTAGCCACCTAGATTACGTGTTTTGAGTATCCTTCCTAACAGGCGAATGCGCCCCGTAACAGGGCCCCGCAGGGGAACAATCGCTTGGCTGCGAAGGGTCTTAGCGGTCCCTCGAGTCGCTGCCGTCAGGCCGAGGGGTGAGAGTGAGGACGGCGACAACGTGTTCGGATCCTTTCACGGTACTTTGTGCGACTTCAAGGAGTTTGGGATGAATCGAACTGTGCTACTCGGTATCGCGATTTTTATCGCGGTCCTCGGCATCGCCCTCGTGGGCGGTGAAGACAAGGCCGTTGCCGGCCAACGCTGTAACTGCTATTGCGACTGTGCGTGCGCTGGCTGCGATTGTGCGGCCGCCTGTCACGGTCGCCAGGGCCTGTTGGCCCGCCTCCGCGCCCGCCGTCATGCCTGCCACGGCTGCCATAGCGCTTGTCATTGCGACGCCTATGCCTGCCACGGCTGCCATGCCTACAGCCACTGCTGCGGCTACGTTCCGGCGTGCCACGGCGGCTGCCACGGCGGCTATGAAGGCGCTCCGTACGACGGCGGCGCTCCGGTTGAAGCTCCTCCGCCCGATGGTGGAGACGCGGGCGAAGGCACTCCGGCTCCGCCTCCCGCGGCGGCGCTCGATCGTGCTCCCGTGGCTTACCGTCAGGTCAGCTTCCGCCGTTAAATCCCGGCGTTTTGGCATCGCATTGACCGGGGGCTGCGCCTTGCCCTGTTAGGCCAACTCCCGGACAAACGACCCAGCCAAGGGCCGAACCTCTTATGAGGTTCGGCCTTTTGTCGTTCTTGGCGCGTCCCCCCGCGATTGATCGTCCCGCCTGCGATCAATCGTCTTCCCAATCCTCTTCATCCTCGTCCCAGTCGTCCTCGTCGTCTTCGAGGGCCTCGTCGTCGTCCTCGACTTCCTCCCATTCCTCATCGAGATCCTCGTCGTCGTCCTCCTCGTCGTCTTCAAACTCCCACTCTTCGTCGTCCTCGAGATCGTCATCGTCATCCTCGAGGTCCTCGTCGTCCTCCAGGTCGTCTTCGAGGATCTCCT
>JAHWKS010000916.1 GCA_019347795.1 Planctomycetota bacterium
AAGCTCGCGCAAGTAGGAGTGCGTCTCGGGCAGGTTTTCGCAGTTCGTGCCTTCCCGCTCGAAGAGGTAGGGGACGGCGTCCAGGCGCACGCCATCCACGCCCATCTCCAGCCATAAGTCGATCGCCTTGAACATCGCCTGGCGGACTTCAGGGTTCTCGAAGTTGAGGTCGGGCTGATGATGGTAGAAGCGATGCCAGAAGTACGCCTTGGCCAGCGGGTCCCAGGTCCAGTTGGAGGCCTCGAAGTCTTGAAAGATCACCCGCGCGTCTTTGTAGCGTTCGGGCGTATCGCTCCAGACGTAGAAGTTCCGCCACTTGGATCCCGGCTTGGCCCGCCGCGAGCGCTGGAACCACTCGTGCTGGTCGGAGGTGTGGTTCATCACCATTTCGGTGATGACGCGGATGTCGCGGCGATGGGCCTCCTTGAGGAACATCTTGAAGTCGGCCAGCGTGCCGTAGGCGGGGTTGACGTTCGTGTAATCGGCGATGTCGTAGCCGTCGTCCTTGAGGGGCGAAGGAAAGAACGGCAGCAGCCAGATGGCGGTGACGCCCAGGTCCTGGATGTAGTCGAGCTTCTGCGCCAACCCGCGGAAATCGCCCACGCCGTCGCCGTCGCCGTCACAATAGGAGCGCACGTGAAGCTGATAAATCACCGCGTCCTTGTACCACAGCGCATCCGCCTTCGGCGCCGCGGGGGGGGGCATAGTCAACGTGGCCGCTTCCGGTTGCATAGAGTCCTCCAAGTTACATATAACTGTCGAAATCCCGTTCCGTGTGGACTCGCTTGCTCACGCGAAAGATGTGCGCGGGAACCACGTGGGGCTTCAGCTCCACGTAGTTCCACTTGCCGTGCCAGAGGTAGCGGGAGTCGCTGAGCAGGTCGTGCAGGTGATAGGGAACGTCCTCGGGCAGGCCCAGCTCGTGCAGCGGGACTTCGACCCAGCCTGATTGCGTGTAACGGAAGTCGAGGTTCACCACCACCAGCAGGATCTCGGAAAGATCCGCGGTGGTGCGGGTGTAGGCGAGCAACTCGCCGTTGTTGATGTTGCAGAACTCCAGCCCCTCCATCGTCCGCAGCGCGCGGTGCTCGCGGCGGATGCGGTTCACCTTGGCGATGAAGTCTTTGAGGCTGTCGGGTCGATTCGTGTCGTGGTAATGGACCTGGTACTTCTCCGAGTTGTGATACTCCTCGCTCCCCGGCTCGCGCGGAGCGCTCCAGAGGTGCTCGAACGGCGGACCATAGATGCCGTAATTGGTGCTTAGGGTCGCCGCCAACACCAGCCGCGACATGAACGCGGGCCGGCCTCCGACCTGCAGGTGCTCGGTCAAGATGTCGGGCGTGTTGGGCCAGAAGTTGGGGCGGAAGAAGTCGCGAGCTTCCGTTTCGTAAAGATCGTGGGCGTACTCCATCAACTCCTGCTTGGTATTCCGCCACGCGAAGTATGTGAACGACTGTGTAAAGCCGAGATTCGCCAGCCGGTACATGATATAGGGCCGGGTAAACGCCTCGGAGAGGAACAGCACGTCGGGCCAGTCCCGCTTCAGCTCGCCGATGCACCACTCCCAAAACGGGAACGGCTTCGTGTGCGGATTATCGACGCGGAAGATCTTGACCCCTTGCTCCAACCAGTAGACAAAGATGCTCTTTAGTTCCTCCCAAAGCGCCTGCCAGTTTTCCGTCTCGAAGTCGAAGGGATAAATGTCCTGGTACTTCTTGGGCGGGTTTTCCGCGTATTGAATGGTCCCGTCCGGCCGCATGCGGAACCATTCGGGATGCTCGCTCACATAGGGGTGATCCGGCGAGCATTGGAAGGCCACGTCGAGGGCGATCTCGATTCCGTGATCCTTGGCCGCCGCCACGAGCCGGCGAAAGTCATCGAGGGTTCCCAACTTCGGGTGAATCGCTTTGTGCCCCCCCTCTTCCCCGCCGATGCCCCAGGGGCTGCCGACGTCTTCGGGGCCGGCGGTGGTGGCGTTGTTCTTTCCTTTGCGAAACGCCCGCCCGATCGGATGAATCGGCGGGAGATATAGAATGTCGAAGCCCATCGCGGCTACGTAAGGCAACCTCGCCTCGACATCCTTGAACGTCCCATGCTTGCCCGGCTCCGGCGAGGCGGAGCGCGGGACCAGTTCATACCACGCGCTGCAGCGAGCCCGCTCTCGATCGACAACGACGGCAAGCTCCCGCGGATACGTCGTGGCCAGGCGCCGCGGCGCCCAGCGATGCATCAGCTCCGCCAGCTCTGCATCATGACAGACGTGATCGAGCGGTTCGCCCGGCGCGGGACGACGCAGCCGCTGCGCGCGGTCCTGCAGCCGCGCGGCGGCGTCGCCGGACGCCTCGCGGGCCGCCTCTTCCAGCAATTCGGCACCGACCAACAGATCGACGGTGACGTTCTGTCCCGCCTTGATCCGCTTCTCCAAGTCCCGCCGCCAGGAGAGAAAGCGGTTCACCCAGCCGCGCACCGTATATTCGTGGCGGCCTTCGGAATTGGGGCTGAACTCCGCTTGCCAGCGGTCGTTCACGAGGAAGGTCATCGGCGCCTCGGACCATTCCGCGGCGCCTTCAGGCCGGTAGAGAAGAAGCGCGGAGACGGCGTCGTGA
>JAHWKS010000917.1 GCA_019347795.1 Planctomycetota bacterium
GGCAGTCATCTGCGACCGATCGGATCGGCTAGGAGTTCAACGGCTTCAGACTCGATTATACACGAGCAGGGATGGCTCATGGTCGTCGGCGGATCCAGGAGAAGTGCAGCGAGGCATTTTGACGCTCGTCTCATCATTGCTGAAGTTCCGCATCCCGCGCGCGGTAGGCGTCGTCGCAGATGTCGCGCAGCGTCGGATCATCGCGACCGGCGCCGGCGACCGCGGCCACGCCTCGGGACCGAACATCGAGCGAAACCATTTCCCCGGACTGCATCCGTCTTTCGATTTCCGCCCGAAGCGCGTCGATCGCGTCTCCGCGCGTCGGACCCACGGTCCGCAGCTCGGGCACGCCGGCAAGCGTTTGCCTTAAACTGGGCGCCCTCCGGCTCCACAAGAATTGCGCGTGCTCAAACCTGCGTCACTCCCAAAGCCGCGTCAAATAGCGGCGATGCAGTTCGGTTTCTAAGGGCGGTCGATCTAACTGACCAGCGCTTTCGCCATGGCCTCCAGGAGCGGCTTGTGGGCGCCGGGGGCGACCCAGCAGTAGTTGTGCTCTTCGACGAAGCCTTCGTCGCGAGCGGCTGCGGTGGGGAAGTAGCCGGGGGCGCATTCGCTGTAGGCGGGTGTCATTACGAAGCTGTCCGGCCGCATCTCTTGAGCGGCAAGTTGGAATCCGACGAACGCCTCGGCCGGCAGGAGCGCGATCTGCGCGGCGCCGGAGTCCAGTACCGGCAGATCGACCGGCTGGCCGGCGGCGCAGCGCTCCCGCCAACTGATGCCCATCGCCGCATAGATGCGGTCGGTTCGCGAGACTTGCGGATCGGCGAGAACCTTCGTCAGATGCGGGATCGACAGCTCCGGCTTTTCCCACGGCGGCAGCGGCATCGGCGCGTTGCGGAACGAGATATTTTGCAGCGGAACTCGCTTCGTCGCCGCCCAGGCACCTTGCATCCCGTGGTGCAACCGCTCGGCCAAGGCGAGGCGGCCGGCTTCGTCACCGGTGTTGTAGCGGGCGGCGGTCACGTCGCCCGCGCAGCCGCTGAGGTAGATCTGGAACACCTCGGGCGTCTCGCGCTGCCGCATTGAGCGGGCCATCCCCACGAAGTCGGCCGATACCTTGCCCCGGCCGTAGTAGCTCATCGGGTGAACGGCGTAACAACTGACGGCGGCCCGCGGCGCGGGGCCGTCCCAGAAGCTGATCGTCTTGAGCATGGGATCGATCTCGCCGTCCGGGGCCTCACGGACCTGCGGATCGCGGGTGAAAGAATAACGATTGAACCGCACCCGGCCGTCGATCTCGACGCGGCGATTGCAGGCGACCCGCTCGACCTTCGCCTCGCCGATACCCAGATGCGTCACCCGCTGCGGCGAGCCGAGCGCATCGGCGGCGGCCTGGTCGACTCGCTGTACGGTCTCTTCGAAGAACTTCGGATCGAACATGGCTCCGGGCAGTCCGTGCTCGGAGAGCAGCTCCTGTGCCCGCCAGTCGGCATAAGGGGCGTCGTGCTGGTGGAGGCACGAAACCATTGCCCGCTCTCGACTCGTTCCCACGGCGTTCGCCAACGCGTCTCGCCAGCGGTCGTAGGCGTCGTTCCGCAACTCGCACCAGTCCAGACCGAGGATGACGACCGGCTTGCCGGCGCCGAGCAGGATCAAGCCGCGGGCGAAGAGCGGATCGCCGATCGTCGCCGCCGGGGCCTGCAAGCCGCCCAAGAGCGGATGTCCCACAGGCGGCGTGACGTCAACGGAGAACGTGGCGATGCGAAACTGCGGATTATCGGCCGCAGCGATTCGTGCGGCGCCGGCGCCCGCGGCAGCGAGCATTCCTCCGATCGCCTGGCGGCGAGTGACGTCAATCATGGTCCCGGAGTCTCCGCTGCAAGTCGATGACCGCCCGATCAACCTGCGCCAGCGCCACGTCCGGCTCCGTGTCGTGAACGTCGTCAATGGTCCAGTACTCGACGCGGCCGCTCCACGCGGGAAACCGCGCTTCCAGGAGCGGCCGATGCTCGTTCTCCTTCACCGCCACCACGAGGCTGGCCCCCGCCAGGTCCTCTTCGCTGACGACAACGGGGAACCGCGTCACCTCCGCCAACGTCACGCCCTGCGCCTCCAGCCGGCGGAGCGTAAACGTCGAGATCGGCCCGACGTTGTACGGATGCAGCCGGAACCCCCGCGACACCGCCCGCCACGGCAGCCCCGCGTCGGCCGCACGATGGTTAAACAACGCCTCCGCATACCGGCTGCGATAATAATTCCCCGTGCAAAGAAAAAGAACCGTTTTCATGCTTCCTGCTGCGAATGAGTATCGCCGTCACCGACCATGAACCATTGTCCTCACTCTCTCCGCGCCTGCAAGCGGCGGCCGACCCTCGCCGATGATGGAGGCCGCCGGCCGCAACGGCCGGACGTCATCGCCTTTCTGGTCGGCTCTTACGATACAGCTCCGTCGCCTGGGCTTTCAGCGCGACGAGGTCGGGCTTTCCCGGACGCATGGTGCAGAGACCGTCCGACAGCTTGATCCTGGTGTGATTGGTTTTCACGATGTTGTCCAGCGCCATGGCCGCGCTCCAGCTTGCGGTGTGGCCGAGCTCATCGACTTCGT
>JAHWKS010000091.1 GCA_019347795.1 Planctomycetota bacterium
AGGGCGCCGTTAAACTCCGCGAAGTCGCGGGGTCTGGAGTGGCCCGGACCCGGATAGATGTCGGCCACCAGCGTCGCCTGGTCCTGGGTGTCGAGCTTCCAGAGCTCTTCGCCATGAACGCCATCGTTGGCCGTAAAATATAGAGCATTCGCGAATACCCATCCCGCAGAGGAAATCGCCGGCACGGCTTCAGAACGGATTTGAGTAACCTGGCGGAACTGTTCTTCGGAGTTCATTTTCCATAGCTGGACCCCTCCTTCCGTCGCGTAGGCAACCATGGAGAGGGCGTTGTTAAACGCCACAAATGAATGGGCGTTAAACCAGCTAGCCGGCGTCATATCGCCGACCCGTTGCACGTTCCCGTCCGAGTTCACTTTCCGAAGGCCGCGGTTGCCGGTAGCGTCCTCTGCCGAAAAATAAAGCTCGCCGCGATAGGCGGTCAGGCCGACCGGCTGGGATGATCGTTGCCCTGGATTGATGTCGATCACCGTCAGTCGATCTTGCAAGTCGAGACGCCAAAGCTCATCCCCTAGGTCTTTATGGAAAGCTGTGAAATAGAGGGAATCACCTAGTGCTGCGAGCTGACGGGGCCAGGAACCATCGGGCCCAGGCCAAACATCGGCGACCAGGGAAACCGCGTCTTGCGCATCGAGTTTCCACAGTTCATTTCCGTGCGCCTCATCGGAGGCGCTGAAATAGACCGTGCCGTGCGCTTCGGTAAGTTCACGAGGGAACGAGCTGCCCGCTCCGCGCCAGATGTCGGCGACCAAGGACGCCTCGTCCGGCGCCTCCAGTTTCCAAAGCTCGCTCCCCGTCTCGGAGTTCCCGGCCCCGAAGTAAAGATCGCCGTTAGAGGCGGTGTACCCGGGGAAGGACCCGTGCCAGCCGGACATATCGAGCGTCAATTCAACATGGCCGCCGCCGTCGATTGTCCACGCTCGACGTCCTCCAGCAGGAACTTGAGCGCTGAAATAAAGCCGGTCACCGAACGCGGCAAAACCCTCCGGAAGGGAGGACCCCGGTTCTACGTCCGCCGCGATTGTAACCGCGCCCTCGGCATCGATCCTCCAAAGCTCCATGTTGTCCGCCTCTTCGCTGGCGGCGAAGTAAAGCGCGTCCTCGAAAATTTCGAACCCCCGCGGGTCACCGAACGCGAGCGCGGCCTCGCGCCCGAAGTTTGTCACCGGTGTTGATCCCCCCGAGCGGTCAAGTTTCCAAAGTTCGTAACCGTTCTGTGAATCATAACCGCGAAAATACAGCTCGTCGTGAAAGACGATCATCGACTCGAGGAAATGACCGCCTGCGGAAATGTTGGCAGCCAACTCCACGTTTCCTTGCCCATCGAGGCGCCAAAGTCGCTTGGCGCCGGTTGCGTCAGCCGCGAACACGTGCAGACGCCCGTCGAATTCCGTCATCCCGGGACGGACCGCAATAATGCCGGGTGCGTACAGATCCGCGGCCTGCTGAGCGTGCCCCTCGGCGTCCAGCTTCCACAAAGCATAGTCGCCGCCGGCGGCCCGCTGGGCCCAAAAGTATAGTTCGCCGCTGAAGAGCGTAAGTCGTTCCGGGTTCGAGGACTCTCCGCCGGCCAGAATGTCCGCCACAAGTTCAACGTTGCCCGCGGCGTCCGACTTCCAGAGTTCGCGTCCGTGAATTCCGTCGTCGGCCGAAAAATAGAGCGCATCGCCGACGACGGTCAGTTCGGAAGGCCGCGATGAGCCGCCGGGGTGAATGTTGGCTATCGGTCGATGGTTGCCTCCGGCATCGCCGCGCCATAGCTCTCGATCCTCGAAGGCGCCGCCGGCGTAGAAGATGGCGTCCGCGAAAACGGTCAAATGTTCAACCACCATGGTGTCGAGCCAATCATCGCCCGCCACCGCAGGCTGAAACTCTCCCTGGGTGTCGATCTTGTAAAGCGGGAAGCGTCCGGTGTTCAGGGGTTGGAAGGGAAGATACAGTTCCCCGTTGTAAACGGCTGCCTGGGCATGATGGGAGAATCCCGATCGCGGCGTCGTATCGCTGGCCAACGCGACGTCGCCGGCGCCGTCGAGCCGCCACCATTGTTGTCCGTCAGAATACGTGTGGGCGTGAAAATAAAGCGCGCCGTTGTACTCGATCAACGAGTTCGGATAGGAGGGGCCCATGGTTATCAAGTCGGCGGCCAGTTCAACGGTCGCTGGCGCCCAACGCGGTTCGAGTGATTCCAATGACGCCCGACGATGCCCGCTATGACGGTTTCGCCTTCGCAGACTTCGCCCGCTGCCGAGAAAGAGATTCCGCAACATAGATAAGTTAACCGCACGAATACGCGCAAGAGAATCGACAAGGAGTAGTCGCTCCTCATCTCCCCATCCGGCTCTCCCCAACTCCAACGCTCCGCTACACCTTCGGCTCCCAGCCCGGGGCGTACTCGCGGTCCCAGTAGCCCATCGCTTCCTCGTCGCCGAGGATGCGGCCGTTCTTGGGGTCGCACGTCAGCATGCGGCCGGTGCGGTAGGAGATGTTGCCCAGGTGGCACATGAGGGTGCTCTTGTGCCCTTCGGCGATCTCGGCGTTGAGGTTGAGCGGCTTCTCGTCGCGGATGGCGGTCACGAAGTTGGCGAAGTGGTCCATCTCCCCCACGCCGGCGCCCTTCACGTCTTTGACAAGCTTGTCGCGCTCGTCGTAGAGCTGGTAGTCGCCGTTGCCGCTCAGCTCCAGCGAGCCGTTCTCGCCGTAGAAGGTCACGAAGCCGCTGTTGGTGTTGTGGCGGTTGCAGCTCAGTCCCTGCCAGCTTATCTGCTTCTCGGCGGGGAACTCGAAGATGGCGATGTGCGTGTCGGGGGTCTGCTGATCGTCGTTGTAGCGATACCGCCCGCCGCTGGACGTGACCTGCGTCGGGTAATCGACCTGCAAGCCCCAGCGGCAGATGTCGAGGGCGTGCACGCCGTTATTTCCCAGTTCGCCGTTCCCCCAGTGCCAGAACCAGTGCCAGTTGTAATGAATGCGGTTATCGACATACGGCTTCCGCGGCGCGGGCCCTTGCCACAGCTCGTAATCGAGATACGAAGGAACCGGCGCCTCTTTCCCTGTCCCAAGCGATCCGCGGGCGTTGTTGTAGTAGCTGCGGGCGCAGTAGACCCGGCCGATGGCGCCTTCGTGCAGGGCCTGAATCGCCTCGCGGGTCTTGTCCGCGCTGCGGCGCTGCGTTCCCATCTGCACCGCCTTCTTGTGCTTGCGGGCGGCCTCGACCATCAGCTCGCCTTCGCGCGGGTTATGGCTGCACGGCTTCTCGACGTACATGTGCTTGCCCGCCGAGCAGGCGAGAATGGTCGCCGGGGCGTGCCAGTGATTGGGAGCGGCGCAAGCCAGGGCGTCCACGTCCTTGTCGTCCAGGATGCGGCGGAAGTCGGTGATCGCTTCCGGCTTCTTGCCCGCGATGTTCTCCACGCTCTGGGCGCAGGCGCCGGCGCGGTTGGAGTCCACGTCGCAGACGTACTTCACCTCCACATTCGGCAGCTTGGCGAACCCCGTGGCCAGCGCCTGTCCGCGGCTAAGCCCCATCACGCCGACCACCACCCGCTCATTGGGCGAGTCGGCCGCAAACCCCCGCTGCGACGAAAGCGCCCATGCAGCCGCGGCCCCCGCGGCGGAAGTCTCCAAAAACTGACGACGATTGACATTGGCGGACATCGGACGGCTCCAATAAGGAAGGACCAATTCGGCCTGCAGGCCGGGAGGGACGAACATCGCCAAGCCTAGCAGAGCGATGCGGGGAATTCAAACGCCGCCCGTGCTTGCGACGGCTCCGATGCTGCAATGCGGACTGGCTTTCCGAGCGAAATCACACTTGCGGAGGATTCATCGCTCATGCACTGCCGTCCCGCCTTCCTCTATCAACCCGCCTTCCTCTATCAATACGACGGCGTGCAGATCGAGGACTACCCGATCGCGGTGACGACGGAGTACGAGCCGATCCTCCGACGCACCTTCTTGCGGAGCTCGTCGATCACATCGTCAACCGGCCGACCAGCGTCGCCTGCCTCCATGTCGGCCAGCGCCTCTTTCACCGCGGCTACGCTCTCGCGCAGCTCATCTGACGACGGATGCTCCGCACGACATAGCGCCAGAAGTTCCTCGCGAGATTTTTCGCCGCCCTGCGGGGTCTGCAATTGCTCCCCCAAGAATTGGTGAAATGCTTGGACTTCAGAAGTAAATGGCGTGCTCATGCTTTAAAGTTAGCGCGCGTCATAGCCAAGGTCAATTCGGCGTCGCGGAAGTTCGCGATGTCGCCTCCTATTCCCCCATCAGCTCGGACACTTTCGGCTCGATCGACTCGGCCCAGATGCGGTAGCCGCGCTCGCTGAGGTGGAGCAGGTCGGGCATGATCTCTTTCGAGAGCGTCCCGTCCTCGGCGAGAAACGCTGGTCCGATGTCGAGGTAGTACACGTTTTCCTTCTCCGCCAGTTTCGCGATCTGCTCGTTGGCGCCTTTGTTCACTTTCCGCCGCGGATCGCTGGGATCGGCGCCGCGGGGGAAGATCGCCAGCACCAGCACTTTCGTCTCGGGCAGTTCGGCCCGCAGCTTCTTGACGATTGCATTTACGCCGTCGGCGATCTCGTCCGAGGTGTTGTCCCCCGAGTTGTTCGTGCCGATCATCAGCACCGCCAGCTTCGGCGAGATGCCTTCGATGTTCCCGTTCTCCAGCCGCCACAGGACGTGCTGCGTGCGATCGCCGCTGATCCCCAGGTTCACCGCGTTACGATCGCCGTAGAACTCCTCCCAAACCTTCCGGCCGGCGCCTTCCCAGCTTTGCGTGATCGAGTCGCCGATGAAGATCAGGTCCACGTTGCCCTGCTTCACCCGCTCGTTGAAGCTCTGATGCCGCTGCATCCAGCCTCCTTCGCGCGGGACGGGCGTCACGGCGGAGTGCTTCGGCGCCTCCTGGGCGAGAGAGACGCTGGGAATAGCCAACAGGAGAGACAGCGAAAAGAGGCAGCGAGAGATGGTCGTCATCGGGCTGGTGGGGGTTCGGGGGAATCGGCGCACAAAGTTCGGAGGCGATTATGTCTACAACAATGACCGGCGACCATCCCCTGCCTTGAAAATCTCCGCATCTGGCCGTCACAGTGGCCGGGGCGGAAGGCCACCTGATATAATAGGACTCACTCGAATCCCGCCTTTTCCCTTCGGCCCCATCCGCTTTGGACCCGCTCTTCGGGAGTTTTCCTCGCATGCTCGGCAGTCCCACTTTGTTGCGAAGAATCTCGCTCTATCTGATTTCGGCCGTGCTGCTTACGGCCGGCCTGACGCAATTGCCGACGCCGCCGGCGGCCCGAGGACAGGACGCTTCTGCGCAGTCGCCGGGCATTGATCCCGCCGGACCGGCCCCGTTCACCGGCGATGATTCGGCCGAAGCCGAAGTCGCTGCTGGAACACCCGCGACGCCCGCTCCGGATCTTCGGGGCGAGGGGATTAACGTCCTTTCGCTGCTGGCCTCCGGCGGGTTTTTCATGGTCCCGCTGGGCGTGCTCTCGATCATCGTGGTCACCTTCGCCATCGAACGCGGCTTGGGACTGCGACGCGGGCGCGTCATGCCGCAAGGGCTGGTGACGGCTCTTGGCCGGGCCTCGTCTCCCGCCGGCTTCGATCCTCGCAAGGCGTATCGGCTCTGCCAGGAGCATCCTTCGGCGACCGCCAGCGTCATCCGCTCAATGCTGCTCAAGGTCGGCCGGCCGCATTCGGAGGTGGAGCACACGGTGGCCGAGGCCAGCCAGCGCGAGGCCGACCGGATGTACGCCAACGTCCGCTGGCTGACGATGGCGGCCGGCGTGGCGCCGCTGATCGGCCTGTTGGGGACGGTGTGGGGCATGATCATCGCCTTCCACGACACCACGCAACTGGCGCCGGGACAGAACAAGGCCGACTTCCTGGCCAACGGCATTTATGTCGCCCTGGTCACCACGCTCACGGGACTGTGCGTGGCGATCCCCGCGGCGATCATCGCGCATTATTACGAAGGCCGCATCCAGGCGTTGTTCCATGAGATCGACGAGCTGATGTTCAACCTGCTGCCGCAGATCGAACGGTACGAAGGCCGCGTGCGTTTCAGCCGCCAGCAGGGAGAAGCCGAGGAGCCGGCCTCGCCCCCTCCGGCCCCGCCGGCCGAAACCCGCCGTCCCGCCACCGCCCAAGCGCCGAAATAGTAGGAGGCACACGCCGTGTGCCGTCCGCGAACTCCGTTCGCGAATGCGAACGGCACACGCCGTGTGCCTACTACCTTAACGTCCCGCGACACGCCGATGACTGTTCGATTCAAAAAAGGGGACGCGATGGGCATGCTCAACATGACGCCCATCATCGACGTCGTGTTTCAGCTCTTGATCTTCTTCCTCGTGGCCACCCGCTTCGCCGAGGAGGATCGCGAGTTGGACGTCACGCTTCCGCACGCCAGCGAAGCCCAGCCGCTGATCGCCGAATCCAGCGAGGTGTTCGTCAACGTCGATCAGCAAGGCCGCTACTACGTGGACGGCCAGTTCCGCACGCCGCCCGAATTGGAGCGGGTCCTCCGGCAGGCGGCCGCCAATAATCCGGCCAACCAGATGATCATCATCCGCGCCGACAAAAGCGTCGAGTTCGAGCACGTCGTGACGGTGATGGACCTCTGCAATCGCGTGGGCATTGCCGACTACGTGGTGACCACGGCAAACGAATAGTAGCAGGCACACTCCGTGTGCCGTCCGCGCAATCCGCTTCGTTGAACTCGCAAGCCAAAGTTAGAAGATAGGGAGCAAATAAGAACGGCGCACGGAGTGTGCCTATTACTTTGCATCATGGCCAAAACCAAAGTCCGACGAATCGTCCGCAAGGTGAAGCCGGCCCGCGCCGAGCCGTTCGATGAACAGCTTTGGCCGATCCAGCTTGCGCTGGTGATCCTGGGCGGCTTCCTGATCGGCCTGATCCTGGCCTACATGCGGTTCAACGATCTGCGGTGGTGGGCCAACGCCGTGACGTGGCTCATCATCACGCCGATCGGCATCGGCGCCTTAATGATCGCGGCCCGCTTCGTTGATCGCCGCCTGATGCGGCGGGCGGTGCAGCTTTCGCTGGCGATCTGCCTCTTGGTGCACCTCATCCTCGGGGTGGTGATGTTCGAGAGCACCATCTTCAACCGCATGTTCCCCGAGAACCCGCAAGTGGCCGACGTGACGGATCGGGATCGCGTGGTGATCCCCGAGTACCATCGCTTCCCCACGCCTCGCGAGCGAGAGCAGCAGGACTTCCTGCAGCCGGTCGAGACCGAAACGCCCGAGCCGGAAGAGCAGGAGGAGTTGCAGCAAGAGCAACTCGAAGAGCCGCGGCCGATCGAGCAGGTCGAGCCGCAGCCGCAGCCGGTCCCCGAGCCGGAGCAGACGGTCCAGCCGGCCGAGGTCGAGCAGCGCCGCCCGTCGGAAACGGCGCCGCGAATGAGCGAGCAGCAATCGCAGCTTAGCCGGCAAACTACCCAGACCGCGCCGCAAGCGATCGCCCAGGCGGTCACGGCGCCGGCCGCGAGTCAGCCGACGCCGCAATCGCAAGCCCAGCCGACGCCGACCGCTCCGGCCGTCGAGCGGCAGACGGCGCCCGCGCAGGCTCAGCGGCGTCCGGTGAATCAGGAGCCGACCACCGACCGCCAGCAATCGCAGATTCAACTCGCCCGCCGGGAGACGCAGCCGAGCCCGACTCCCGAAACGACCGCTGCCCCGACGCTCCCGCGCCGCGTCGCCGAGCCGGAGATCGTCCCGCGAGCGCAGATCGAGCCGGCCCCGGAGGTCGCCTCGGCTCAAGAGACATCGCCGCGCGAGCCGCAGCCCAGCCGTGTCGCGGCGACGCGGCAGACCGCCGCTCCCACCCCGACCGAGCGGACGCCGACCGAGGCGCCGGAAGCGCCGTCGCGAACGGCGGCACAAGTGCAGCGTCGGCAAGTCGATTCGCCGTCGGCGCCGACGGCGGCTCAAGCCCCCGCGCCGAATCCGCAGCGGCGAACCGCCACGCAGTCGCGTCCCGAGGTCACGGCGGTCGCCGAGTCTCCGACCCTGAGCCGCACGCCGCAGCCGGCGCCGTCGCAGCCGACGGTCACGCCGCAGACGAGTCCGGTGCAGCGACAAACCACGCCCTCACTGGCACAGCGAGCGACACCGGCCGAAGCGCCCTCCCCCACGCCAGCCGATCAGCCATCGCCGACGCCGCTCGCCCGGCGTGAGACACAGCCCTCGCCGTCGCCCGCGACCGACGTTCCCGCCGCGCAGCCGACGCGGCGCCCGACGACGCAGCAGGCGATCGCCGCCAACACGCAAGCGCAGCCGACCGAGGCCCCCGGCGCCGAGTCCCCCTCGCCGCAACCGACGCCCACGCCCAGCAACACCGCCATCGCCCGGGAAGCGACATCGTCCGCGCAAGTCGCCCGCGCCGCGGTCGAGCCTTCGCCTGCGACTCCAACGACCGAGCCATCCCCCACCGGCTCGCGCACCGCCGCACGCCGCTCGCCAACCGAACCCGCGCCGACGCTCGCACAGACGCCGACGCCAACCACGAATCAGCGTCGCGCGGTGACAGCCGCTCCCGAAGCCGCCGCCGTCGCCGCGACTGCGGCGCCGTCCGCCGCGCCCGCCGAATCGAGCACGCCGGCGGAAGTCCGGCCGACCGCTTCGACTGTCGCTCGCCAGGCGACCAGCAGTCCGGCCGTTTCGCAGAACCCGGTCGCGTTGGACGCTCCTTCGACGAGTCCGTCCCTCACCGCCGCGCGGCCTTCCCCCACGCGAGCCCAAACGGCCGCGGCGCCCTCGGCCACGCCGCAAGCGGCGCCGGCCGCCACTCCCGCTCGCAGCGCGCGAACCGCGAGCGTCGCCGTCAGCCCCACGCCGGTGGAAAGCCCGGCGTTGGCCGAAACCTCGGAGTCGAGCCAACCTCCTTCGCCGCAGCCGGCGCAGCTCGCGCTCTCGCGAGCCGAGACGGGAACGGCCGGCATCGGCGCGTCCGTGAATCTCGACACCGCGGCGCCGACCAGCGCCGGCGCCTCGGCGGTCGCGTCCGCTTCCGCCGCGCGAGCTACGGCTCGCTCCGCCGACGCGGGTCCGGAGCTTTCGCCCAGCGCCCCCGCGCTCGTGGCACGCTCCAACGCCGGCGATCCCGCCCCCAGCGCCACGATGCAGGCGGCCGACGTGCCGGTCCCCAACGTCCCCGGCGCCCAGCAGCCCAGCCAGATCAACGCCAGCAGCAGCGCGGCGCTCGCCCAGGCCGACAGCGAGGCGGCGGAGGCGCCCGTCTCGGCCGCGGCGGGAACGGTGCAGGTGGACATGGGTCCGACCCGCATCGTCGCCGCCGAAGGCGTCAGCCGCGCTTCCGGCGGCGGACAGCCGGAGTTGAACGCCGAACAGCAGTCCCGCACTCCCGCCCGCAGCGCCGCATCGGGCGCGCCGGAGCTTGCCCTGGCCACCGTCGAAACCGCCGACATGGCCGCCGCCCCGGCAGCCACCGGCGGCGGCGATCCGCCGCGGCCCAACCCGCAGATCCGTTCGCTCGCCGCCGTGCCCGCCAACCCCGACGGCGGAGAGCCGATCACCGGCGGAGCGAGCACGGCGATCGAAACCGGCCCGCCATCGGAAACCAGCGCCGCCGAATCGGTCGCGCCCGCTCAAGTCGCGCGAGCGGAATCGGTCGAAGCTCCACCCGGCGCCGCACAAGCCGGCGGAGGCGATGGCGATCCGGCGGAAAGCGATCAGCCGCCGCAGTTGGCCCGGGCTGCGGGCGGAAGTCCGGACGTGAGCACCCCCGACGCCGAATTGCTCGCTGCGGCCGCTCCGGCGACTCCCGGCGAACCCGGCATGACCGACGAAGACGAGGACGAGGAAGAAGAGCGACTGGCGGCCCTCGCGGCTCTGGAAGGCGAAGCGGGACCGGCCGACGCCGGCGGCTCGCCCGCGGCAGGCGGAGCGCCCGGAGCGGCCCAGGCCGGTCCTCCCTCGGAGCCGAGCGATGCGGCCCTCGCCGGCGCTCCGCAGATCGCGCGGGCGGAGTCGGTCGCCGCCGCGCCCGGCGCTCCCGAGGCAGGCGGCGGCCGGCTGGCTCGCACGCAGCCGTCCGCAGGTCCGCAACTCGCCGCCACGCTTCAGGCCGACGCGCCCACACTTGCCGGCGCTCCCGCCTCGGCCGGCGATCCGAACGTCGATCCGCTCGCCGCCTCCGCAGGCGAAGTGAGCGCGCCGCTGTCCGGCGGAGTCCTGGCGCAAGCGACGACCGGCCCGACCGGCGCCTTAGAAGGTCCCGAATCGATCGACGCTCCTCGGGGCGGCGATCCCGGACCGGAGATCGGCCGCCGCGCCGCTTCCGCCGCGACCGACGACGGCCCGCGCGTGGCGACTTCCGGCAACGCCGGCTCGCCCGGCCGTCAGGAGACGCAGGTCGCTCTGGCCGGCGGGCTCACCGCCGACGCGGCGCCCGATGTCCCCGCCGGCGCTCCATCGAGCGAAGGCTCGGTTCCCGACATGGCCGCCATCGCCGGCAACCTTGACGACATGGGCGAGATGGACATGAGCCAGCTCGCCTTCGAAGCCGCCGGCGGGGCAAGGCCGGTGAGCGTCTCCGCTCCCGAGGGTCCCGGCGGAGTCGGCGAGACGCGCACCCCCGAGGTCGGAGTCGCGGGTCGGCGGGGCCAGCCGGATGCGGAGACGGTGGCTACCAGTTTGGCTCCCGCCGGCGCGTGGAT
>JAHWKS010000918.1 GCA_019347795.1 Planctomycetota bacterium
CTCTTCCGATCTCGCTGTACCACGACCAGATCACGTGGACGCTGCCGTTCGAAGTCACCGCCGAGGACTATGGTGTCAGCGGCAAGATCCTGATGCAGACGTGCAACGACCGGACGTGCATCGACAATACGCAGGAATTCGCGTTAGGCGCCCCAGCGGCGGGACCTGATCCCGAAGCGCCGACGAGGGCGGTGGCTCAGGCCGCCGCGCCGCCAATGCCCGGAGAGAGTCCGCTGCCAGGCGCGGCGGAGGCCGAAGTGGAGGGCGCAAACGGCCTCGAACCGCCGCAGTCGTTGATTCCGTTTCTTCTGGCGGCAATCGGCTTCGGCTTCGCAGCGGTGTTTACGCCCTGCGTGTTCCCGATGATTCCAATTACGGTGAGCTTCTTTCTGAAGCAATCGGAGAAGGAGCACCACCAGCCCGTTTCCATGGCGGCGATTTACTGCCTCGGAATCATCGGAACTTTCGCCGTGCTGGGAGTGTTGATGTCCGTGCTGTTTGGCGCGCCGGCGATGCAGGCCGCCGCAAACGATGCATGGCTCAATCTGTTCTTCACCGCCGTATTGGTGTTCTTCGCGTTGAACATGCTGGGGATGTTCGAGCTTCGCGTGCCGGGCTGGCTGCTGACTTGGAGCTCGTCCAAGGAAAGCGCCGGCGGGGTCATCGGCGTATTGTTCATGGCGTTCACGTTCACGCTGGTCTCCTTCACCTGCACGTTCGCCTTTGCCGGGACGCTGATGGTGATGGCAGCCAACGGCGAGTACTACCGGCCCATCGTCGGGATGCTGGCCTTTGCCGCCGCATTCTCGCTGCCGTTCTTCTTCCTGGCGTTGTTCCCCAGCTATTTGCAGAAGCTGCCCAAGAGTGGCGGCTGGATGAATCGCGTCAAGGTCACGATGGGTCTCATCGAGTTGGCGCTCGCGTTCAAGTTCCTCAGCGTGGCCGACTTCTCGTTGAGTGCGAGCACGGTGGTGTTCGACTACGCATTTGTGATGTCCGCATGGATCATTCTGGCCCTGGCCGCCGGCATGTACCTGCTGGGTTCATTCCGCCTGCCGCACGACTCGCCCAGCGAAGATATCTCGGTCCCGCGGTTCATGACAGCGCTATCCTTTCTCGGTTTCGCAGCCTATCTGGCGACGGGGCTGTTCTCGTCGGAAAAGCCACGCGGTGCACTGTGGGAGGTGATCACGGCGTTTGCGCCACCGGTATTTGAGGGGGGCGAAGACGACATTGGTCCCTATCTCGACCACGAAGGACTGAAGTATTCCCTGGACTATGAACGCGCCATCGAATATGCGAAACGCACGCAGCGGCCGGTGTTCCTCGACTTCACGGGAGTAAACTGCATCAACTGCCGGAAGATGGAACAACTGATGGCGCGACCGCAGTTTCGCCAGCGACTCGAGAACTTTGTCCGCGTCCAGCTCTACACCGACGTGATGCCGCCGCCTGTCAGCGATCCAAAACTCGCCGAATTGCTCCTGGAGAAGAACAGGAGCCTGCAGACGGACTGGCTGGGCAAGGCCGACCTGCCCTCGTACGTCATCGTCACGCCCGAAGGACGCCGACTCGCGGAGATTACTGGCTATAACGGGGCCGATGCGTTCGCAGACTTCCTCGACCGCGGTTGGAGCGCTTGGCAGGGGATCGCAGCGCGTGGCGGCTCCACGGAGAAGGCATTGTTGCCTGTCAGCACGGCAAAGACGACGGCAGGCGAGGAGACGGATGTCGGTCCCGTTCACGAGCGGTATGGCTTGCGCTACGCGCTGGATTACCAACGGGCCCTCGCTGCCGGCGAGAAGACGGGCCGTCCTGTCATCCTCGCCTTCACCGGAGAGAATTCCGTCCGGTGCCGGCTCATGGACAAGCGGTTGGCGGAGGCTGGAAGACTGGATGACTGTTTTATCCTCTGTCACGTTTTTGTCGACAGCATTCCAACCATGTCCGGCGAAGCCGCAGAGGATCTGCTCCGGCGTAACGTGGCCCTCCAAATAAGTGTGATGCAGGACGTTTCGCTGCCCGCTTACGCGGTCGTCACGCCGCAGCTTGAGGTCCTCCAGCGGAGCATCGGCCTGCTCTCTCCCGATGAACTCGCTCAGGTTCTCGACCGGATCAATGTGATCTGCAACGGCGCGATGTGGGTTTCTCAGTCTCGCGCCCCATCGCGGTAGGGTGCGTCGCCCTGCGGGCAACTCGCGCACCCGAGGTGAGATTGTCCGGCGTGATGAGACTGCCGCGAGCGCTCTCTCGCGCCGACGCACCATCGGATGCCCGTGGAACGGCTCATGGTGCGTCGGATCTTCCGGTGGCGGCGAATCGAGCGTCACGACGAATGCCGCACCCTCCATGGGGATCGCCAGCCGCATGGCGACGCACCCTACAGTAGCTACAGTAGCTTTTCAGTGGTGTGCGCGAGCGATAGAGTAGCCGGGTCCGTCGCACACGGCGGCCGACGTTTTGCGCACTCATTGAAACGCCGCGATGATCGTCAGTTGGGACTGGCTCCAGGATTACCTCCGCCTCGAGATGAGCGTCGAGGAATTGACCGGCCGTCTGACGATGGCGGGGCTGAACCTCGAAAGCGTGCACCCGGT
>JAHWKS010000092.1 GCA_019347795.1 Planctomycetota bacterium
TCGGCTCGAGGATCGGCAAGAGGTCGGAGAAGATGATCGCCGCATCCACGCCGAGCCGCTTCACCGCGGTGACCATCACCTCGCTGCAAAGCTGCGGGTTCTTGCATAGCTCCAGGAACGTGGTCTTCGAGCGGACGGCGCGGTACTCGGCCATGTACCGGCCGGCCTGACGCATCAGCCAGATCGGCGTGAACGGCGTCGGCTGGCGGCGGCAGGCGCGGAGAAAGGGGCTGTCGTACCACGGCGCCGACTGGTCGAGCGGGTGCGAGCCGGGACCCGACATCGCGGTGATGATCGCCTGCTTCCGCCGTAGGATAGCCGCGCTCTGTTCGGCGGCGGCGGTCACCAGGTGGCCCATCTTGGGATGCTCCGGCTCCAGATCAACCGGCAGATCCTCATCGTAGAGCCGCTCGCTGGTGGTGGGCCCGATGGAGGCCACCACCACGTTGAACATCGCCTCCCGCACGTCCTCCTCCACGTGCATGCGCCGCGCCATCTCCAGCAGGTTCTCGATCTGCTGGGCCGACGTGAAGAGGAGCACATCGACCTCGCCGCGCGTGAGGCGGTGGACGTTCGCCTCCAGCGGCGCCGTGTCTTCCGGAAGATCCCACTTGTAGACCGGAACGCGCATGACGTTCGCCCCCCGGGCCTCCAGCCCCGCGATCAGGCTCGGGTTCGTCTTGCCGTACTCCTGCAGCGCGACGGTATGGCCAGCGACCGAAAGATGCTGATCGATTGTGATGAGCAGTTCCCGCCACGTGTTCGGCTCGGGGACGCGCAGCGTGGGCGCCAGTCCGACCTCCTTCATCGCCGCCAGCGGTTTCGGGCCGCGGACGATGGTGGTCACGTCTTTGAGTGCATCGAGAAACCGCTCGCGCCCGACCCGCCGCTCGACCGCCTCCAGCAGGTGCTTGAAGCCGACCCCGGTGAGGAACACCACCACTTCCACTTGGCCGGTGATGAGGCGATGAGCGAACTCAACCGCATCGCGATTGTCCTCCAGCGGCGTCTCGCGCATGGAGGGGCTGACCAGCGGCATTCCGCCGCACCGCTCGATGAGCCGCGCCATATCGCCTGCGCGCCGGCTCTCAAACGCCGCCACCCGCAGCCCGTCGAAGTTCGCAGACTTTTCGCTCATGCGGTTCATCGTAGTGAAGCCCCCCGACGCAGGCGAGGGGATGGCGAGAAGTCAGGCGCCACGAAAGTCAATAGCCGGCGACTAACAGTCGCCGGAGGCCGCGTTACCTCTTCGCTCGCAGCCGCCCTGCCCCCGCGCCAGGTGGCGAGGGCTTCGCGGCTCGATTATGCTGTCGCTGTCGATTCGTACTCTCATTTTTGCAGGAAAACCATCATGAAAACGAAATCGTTCGCGGCGCTGGTCGCATTGGCGTTTGCCTCCGCCCCCTTCGCCGCCGCCGATGAGAAGGAGAATGTGCCGCCGGAGGGCTTCACCGCTTTGTTCAACGGCAAGGACCTGTCGGGCTGGCAGGGCTTCGTCGCCTCGCCTCCGCAGAAGCGCGAGATGAGCAAGGAGCAACTTGCCGAGGCGCAGGCCAAGGCCGACGAGGAGATGCGGAAGCATTGGCGGGTGGAGGACGGCGTAATCGCCTTCGACGGCATGGGCAAGAATCTCGTCACGAAAAAGGACTTCGGCGACTTCGAGCTGTACGTCGATTGGAAGATCGAGCCCAAAGGAGACAGCGGCATCTATCTCCGCGGCTTTCCCCAGGTGCAAATCTGGGACACCGAGTACCCCGAATACTTCAAGAACGGCGCCGAGAAAGGCTCCGGCGCCCTGTGGAACAATCAGGAAAACCCGCGATTTCCCGAGGTGAAGGCTGATAACCCCGTCGGCGAGTGGAACACGTTCTTCATTCGCATGGTCGGCGACAAAGTGACCGTGAAGCTCAACGGCAAAACCGTGGTCGACAACGTGACGATGGAGAATATCTGGAACCGCGACGAGGGGGTCTACTCGACCGGTCCCATCGAGCTGCAGAACCACGGCAACGTGCTCTACTTCCGCAACATCTTCGTGCGGGAGCTGTAGTGTAGCTACGAGTGCGCGGTCGTCGATGGTCTATCGCATTCCTTCAGACCGGCCGCCTGGCGTGCGCGTCAGCAATAGTCGCCATCCGGCTTCTACGCCCGTCGTCCGTACTCCAGCGCTTTGTCGGAGATGTCTTTTCGGCACCAGGCGCCTTCCCAGCGGATGCACTTGACGGCTTTGTAGGCTTGGAGCTTGGCGGCGGGGATGGAGTTGCCCAGCGCCGTCACTCCCAGGACGCGGCCGCCGCTGGTGACCGCCTGACCGCCGGAGAGGGCCGTGCCGGCGTGGAAGACCTTCACGTCGGGGAGCCGGGCCGCGTCGTCGAGGCCGCGGATCGGCTTTCCCTTCTCATACGGGCCGGGGTAGCCTTCGCTGGCCATCACCACGCACACCGCCGGACGCGGGTCCCATTCCAAGGCGGCAATCTCGTCCAGCCGGCCGTCCACAGTCGCCTCCAGCACGTCGGCCAAATCGGTCTTGAGCCGCATCAGGATCGGCTGGCACTCGGGATCGCCGAAGCGGACGTTGTACTCCAGCACCTTGAGGCCTTGGCTGGTCATCATCAGTCCCGCGTAGAGCACGCCGCGGAAGGGAATGCGGGCGCGCTTCATCGCATGCACGGTGGGCACCAGCACGTGCTCCTCGACCCAGCGAATCTGCGCGTCGTCCAAGAGCGGCGTGGGGCTGTAGGCGCCCATGCCGCCGGTGTTGGGGCCCTTATCGCCGTCGTGGGCGGCCTTGTGATCCTGCGCGGGCGAAAGCGTGAGGATGGTGCGGCCGTCGGTGATCGCCAGCACGCTGGCCTCATGCCCGTCGAGACGCTCCTCGATGACGAGCTGGTTGCCCGCGTCGCCGAACGCGCGCTGCCGGGCGATGCGGTCGATCGCCTCCAGGGCTTCTTTGCGGCGGCGGCAGACGATCGCGCCCTTGCCGGCCGCCAGTCCGTCGGCCTTCACCACCACGGGAACGTCTTCATCGGGCAGCGAGTAGCGGTCATTGATGTAGCGGTCCGCGCTTTCGGCGTCGCGGAAGACGCGGTAGTCGGCCGTGGGAACGTCGGCGTTGCGAAGCAGGTTCTTGCAGAAGACTTTGCTTCCTTCGAGCTGCGCCGCGCTCCTGGTCGGGCCGAAGACGCGGAGCCCCTCCGCTTGAAACGCATCGGCAAGGCCGGCGCAGAGCGGCGCCTCGGGACCGACCACCGTGAGCGCCGCGCGGTTCTCTTTGGCGAATTTCACCAGGCGCGGGAAGTCTTCCATGCCGATGTCGACGTTCTCGGCCTCCGCCGCCGTGCCCGCATTGCCGGGGGCGACGAACACGCGCTCCACCCGCGGACTTTGGGCCAGCTTCCACGCCAGCGCATGCTCCCGGCCGCCGTTGCCAATGATTAAGACGTTCATCGATTCGATTCCGTGAGGCGAACGAAAGCCGCATTATAGAGGATTTCTCGCTGCTGCACGGGGCCGTCCGGGCGACAGTAATGATACGTTTGAGGCGGTGGTTCGGCGCCTGGATTCCGCTCCGCTTCGGTTCGAGTAAGCTTTAGGAATCGAGGGACACGGCGCCTCCGCCGACCGCGAGGCTTTGTGCACTAGTTCACGTTACTTTGGGAGGAGGGGGTCATGAGAACGATGGTCATGTTCACGGTCGCCGGCGCCTGCCTCATCGCGACGGCCGGCCTGGAAGCGCAGGAGATCGCACCCGTGGAGGCCGAGGCGCCGACCCAGCCGCGGGCGGAGCACCAGTGGCTCCAGCGGCTCGTGGGGGAGTGGACCTCGGAAGCCAAGGCAGTCATTCAGCCAGGCGAGCCGCCGTACACCTGCGAGGGAACCGAGACGGTCCGCGCGATCGGCGATCACTGGATCATGGCCGAGAGCAAGAGCGAGTTCATGGATGTTCCCGTCACCGGCGTCTTGACGCTCGGCTACGATCCCAAGAAGAAGAAGTTCGTCGGCACGTGGATCGACTCGATGATGAACCACCTCTGGCTTTACGAGGGGACGCTCGACGCCGAAGCGAACCTGCTGACCCTGGAAACCAGGGGCCCCTCCCACGGCGATCCGGCGAAGCTGGCCAACTATCGGGAGGTGCTCGAACTCAAAAGCGACGAGCACAAAGTCTTCACCTCGTCGGTGCAGGGAGACGACGGCCAGTGGACTACGTTTGTAACCGTCGACTACCGCCGAAAAAAGCCTGGTGAAGGAAGGTAGTTCCCATCTCGGCGCCGACGTGCCGGACTCGCTTCGCCGTCAGGGCTCCAGTCCCAGGCTTCGCTGGTACGCCTCGATCTGCTTCTGCTCGCCGAGTTCGGCGGTGATCGCTCGCCACTGGTCAGCGGCGGCGGAGAGGGCGTCGGCGGGAGAAGCCTCGCCCGCCAGGGCGGCACGCGCCGCTTCGTCCAAGGCGGCCAGGTAGCGGGCCCGGCCAGGGATGCGGGGCGAGAACATCCAGATGCCGTGCGTCAACGCTTTCTGGGCGGCCTGGGAGTAGCTCTCGGCGGACTGCGGATCGGCCGATTCGGGAAGCCAGTCGCCGGGGGCGGCGAGGTGGCTTTCGCGGTAGAGCGTGGTAGCGGGGCTGTGCGGCGCCACTTCGCGACTCCACTCCGCGGAAAGAACCGCCAGAACGTGCAGGGCCGCTTGAGCCCGGCTCGTCTCCCGAGTTACGGAGCCGAGCCGGCCCGCCGCCGCCAGCACGGGAACGAAGTGCGGCGAGTCCACATCCCGCTGCTCCCAGCGATCCGCGCTGAAGCTGTAGACATCGGGCGAGCCGGGAGGGACCCGCCACAAGACGTCGGGACCGCTCCCACCATTGTCGGCGTCGGCGGCGGCAGCTTCATCGTCGGCTTCCGACGGGCGGTGCGCAGACGGCCAGGCGAGCGCCATTGCGGCGCGTCCTTCGAGTACGGCCCGATACGCATCCTGCGGCGAATAGCTCGTCGCCTGCGGCGGCGCATGCTCGGCGGCGGCGACCATTTCTTCCAGGGCGCGGACGAAGGGCGGGCCGTCGATCAAAGGCGCCATCGTCGAGTAGTCGAACAAGTCCGAATACTGGTCCTGATGCCGCACGTACGCCGCCGCCCGCGCCAGCAGCGTTTGCCCCGCCCAGCCCGGTCCCCACGGCTCGGCGGTTCCGAACCACGGCTGCGATTCCGGCAGCGCGGCGCCGCCGAGATTCGCGCGGTCGGCCAGGTGCGCGATGAGCCGTTGATACTCCGTCCACGTCGCCGGCGGACTCACGCCGGCCTGCTCAAGCACCTCGGGCCGGTACGCCAGCAGCAATACCGGCGAGCCGAAGCTGACGGCGTACGTCTGTTCGCCCCAGCGCACCTCCCGCAGCCGCAGCATGTCGAGCACCTCGCGGGAGTTGAGCGGCGCCGCCGCCTGCAGATCATCGCTCAGCGGCAGCAGCCGATTGCTCTCGGCCAACTCGCCCAACAGGCCGGAGGGATAGATCACCGCATCGGCCGCCAGCCGTCCGGCCGGCAATTCCTCGGCCGGCGTCTGACTCACCTCCAGCGGGGCCTCCGATTTCGCCCGCCACACGCGGCGAATCGCCTCCGCCAACTGCGGATCATCGATCACCAACAGCCGCACCGGATTATCCGCCCCAGGACTCGGCGTCGGAGGCGGCGGCTCATCCGGCCGACACCGGGCAAAGAGAAGAGCGACGAGAACGATGACGCGGTCGAGACGCGGACAAGGAAAACGCATGAAAAACTCAGAAACGGCGCGGCTGAAAACTTCTACGCAAGAAGTACGTCGGCCGTTCTTTGAAAGGCAGGGTGGAGAAACAATTGTCGGATTTGCGGAATGTCGATATTGCCGCGATACAGTTCGCGGCCTTACGCCGAAGGCGTTTCAATACCGCCGGGGGTCGTGCAGGGCATCCCGGGAACGCGAGCGCCCACGCAACAAAATTCAACCCTGAAAGGGCGGCCTCTTCCAAGGTAATGTTTGTCATGGTTGACGTGAAGGTTATCCCGGTTGCTCACTTGAGGATACGGTGTTGGGAGTGCAGCCGAGCTGACGCTTGACAAGCGAGCCGCGAAAGGGTACTTTGCGTCGCAAAGTAAGCACCGTTGGTTCGCCTGATCATTCGAGTCGCTTGGCGAGGAGTCGCTCACATGCAACTGGACGAAGCGCTGGCGCAAATCGCGGAAATCAGGTCCCAGATCGACCGCACGGGAACCTTTCGTGGATACCGCGCCGCAACCGTCGGCTTCTCCGGACTGGTGGGCGTCGGGGCGGGCGTCGTGCAGGCGATCCACGTTCCACACCCGCAGCAGCAAGTCTTCGCCTACCTCATGCTGTGGATCTCCGCCGCCGCAATCAGCGTGGCCGTGGTCGGGGCGGAGCTGGCTTATCGCTGCTATCGCGCCGCGTCGCCGAGGACGGCCCGGCTGACGCTGCTGGCGCTCGAGCAGTTCCTGCCCTGCATCGTCGCCGGGGCTCTCCTGACCGCCGCCCTGGCGTCGGCGTCGGTCGAGAGCCTATGGATGTTGCCGGGCCTGTGGGCGATCCTGTTCAGCCTGGGCGTGTTCGCTTCTTGTCGGCTGCTGCCGAGGCCGAACTTCCTGGCAGGCGTCTTCTTCTTGGCCGCTGGCGCCCTCTGTCTCGCGTTTGGCAAGGGCGAGCATGCCCTCTCTCCCTGGATCATGGCGAGCACGTTCGGGGGCGGTCAACTACTGACCGCGGCCTTACTCTACTGGACGCTGGAGCGGACCGATGAAACACACTGACCGCCGCGAACGGCCAGCCGGACGGTTCGCCTATGAGGGACTGGAGCGCGTCCTCCATGAGAAGGCGCGACTTGGCATCCTGAGTTCTCTCGTGGCGAACCCCGAAGGGCTGGTGTTTACCGATCTGAAGGAGCTGTGCAGCCTCACGGACGGCAACCTCAATCGCCACATGCAGGTGCTCCAGGATGCAGGCCTGATCGAGGTGCGGAAGTGGCGCCACGGCAGACGCCCGCAGACTCTGGTCCGCTTAACCGGCGAAGGACGGGAGCGTTTTTTGGAGTACATCAACCTGCTCGAACAAATCGTCTCCCAGACATTGGACGCCGCCGAGGGAAACGCGGCGAAAAAGTCCGCCCCGAGGCGGAATACAGGCTGGTCGCCTGCCTGACCGGCTCGGTGGGATTCTCTTTTTTTGCCGTGTTACTTTGCATTGCAAAGCAACTGCGGCCGCGGTGGCCAAGTCAACCTTTCCCCCATGAAACGAGGAGGAGCAGCATGTTGCAATGGATTCCGCGGCAAATGCGGGAAGCGCCGGAATTCGATCGGTGCGCGCAGCCGGGTCCCGTCAAACCGCGCTACGCGCTGTTGATCAACCCCTTCTACCCGAAAGACCCGCACGCCAGCTTCGGCAAGCACGTGCTCACGCCGAGCCTGGCGCTGACCAGCATCGCTGGCAGCACGCCGCCCGAATGGGAGGTTCAGTATTGGGACGAGAACCTTTTGCACGGGCCTCCGCCGTGGCGCCCGTTCCCGCAGGTTGTCGGCATCACCGTCCACCTCACCTTCGCCGAGCGGGCCTATGAGTTGGCGCGGTGGTACCGGCAGCGCGGGGCCAAGGTCATCCTCGGAGGGCTGCACGTGCTCTCGTGTCCGGAGGAGGTTGCTCCCCATGCCGACGCGATTGCGGTCGGCGATGGCGTGCAGGTCTGGCCCCAGATCCTTCGCGATCTGGAGCAAGATCGTCTGCAGCCGGTCTACCACGGCAGCTTCCGCCGTCCCTACCGGGAGGACCCGCCGCCGCGACGCGACCTGCTGCCCCGCGACAGTTTTTTGACGACTGCCAGCCTGATCGCGACCCGCGGTTGCCACAACCGTTGCGGGTTCTGCTATCTCTCCACCGCGGGTCTGCACATGCCGTATCTGGTGCGGGACGTGGAGCAAATCGTGCGCGAGTTCGAGAACGACAAGCAGCCCTACGGCGTATTTGTCGACAATAACTTGGGCTCCAAGCCCGAGTACCTCCGGCAACTCTGCCGCGCCTTGCGCCCCCTGGAGAAAATCTGGAGCGCGGCGGTGTCGATCGACGTGACCGATGATCCGACGCTGATCCGCGAAATGGCCCTCGCCGGCTGCACGGGCGTATTCGTCGGCTTTGAATCGCTGCACAACGAGAACATTGCCGGCGCCGGCAAGAAGAGCCCCCGGACGGAGGACTACGGCCGGCGGGTGCGCACTTTTCACGATCACGGGGTCCAGGTCAACGGCAGCTTCGTGCTGGGCTTCGACCACGATCGCCCTGACGTCTTCGAGCAGACGGTGGCGTGGATCGAGCAGAACCGTTTGGAGTGCGCAACGTTTCACATCCTCACTCCCTATCCCGGCACGCCGCTGTTTCAGCAGATGGAAGCCGAAGGCCGCTTGCTTCATAAGGACTGGAGCCTCTATGACACCGCCCATGTCGTCTTCCGCCCCAGGGGCATGTCGCCGGAGCAGCTTGCGGACGGCTACGCGTGGTGCTACCGCCGCCTGTTTTCACATGGCTCGATTTGGCGTCGGCGTCCGCGCGACGTGCGCGCAGTGCCTCCCTACTTGGCGATGTCTTACCTTTACAAGCGATCGAACCTTCTCTGGCGCCTGTTGATTCGCTACCGCATGACGGCCGCGGTATGGCGACCGCTGGTCGAGTTGACCCGGCGGCGACACCTGCGGTTTCGCAGGCGGTTGGAGAGAAGTCCCGAACCCGCCACGCACACAGCAGAAGCAGTAGTTTCGCCGGGCGTTTAGGAACACCGCGAAGCGGCAATGGCGATGAGAACAGCGCACACCGACGGATCGGAGCTGATGAACTCGCTGCTGTCGGTCGTGGAGAGCATCGGCGAACGGATCCCCTTCCGCCAGACAGCCTACGCCGATACCGGCGTTCCCAGCACCTTCAGGAACTCGCGCATCCAGGCGGGGTGGGCGGGCCAGGCGGGGGCGGTCACCAGGTTGCCGTCCACGTGGGCGTTGTCGAACGCTTCGCCGGCGTCGATGTAGCGGCCGCCGCAGATTTCGATCTCGGGGCGGACCGCCGGATACGCGCTGCACTGGCGGTCGCGCAGGACGCCCGCCGCGGTGAGGATCTGGGCGCCGTGGCAGACGGCGGCGATCGGCTTGTTCGCCTGGTGGAATGACTGCACGATCTCGAGCACCCGCGGGTTGAGCCGCAGATACTCCGGCGCCCGGCCTCCCGGCAGCACGAGGGCGTCGTACGAGGCGGGATCGACTCCCTCAAAGGTCGCGGTCAGGCGGAAGTTATGGCCGCGCTTCTCGCTGTAGGTCTGATCCCCTTCGAAGTCATGAATCGCCGTGGCGACCGTGTCTCCCGCCTTCTTCCCCGGACAGGCGGCGTGCACCTCGTGCCCCACCATCAGCAACATCTGGAAGGGGACCATCGCCTCGTAGTCTTCCACAAAGTCGCCGACGAGCATCAGAATCTTCTTGCGAGCCACGAGCTTTCTCCAAGTCGATTAGCCGTTCTTTGCGTCCACCGTTTTCGGCTCTGTCCGGGTGTAGTCGCCATTCGGAAGCTCATAATATCGCTGGCCGTTAAACGTATAGACGTTGGCGACGCCCAGGCGACGACTTTCCTCCTGCGCCTTGCGAACCGCCGCCCGGCAAACGCGCATGAGTTCGTCCGCCTTGCGAAAAGTTTCGATATTCATGACGCCGTCAGCCATCACTGGTTGGGCTTCAAAAGGAGTTGGAACTGTCCGAATAACTCAGTCTACACGCGATGTCGCGGGCAATGTAGCTGGCGCGAGGGAATCAGCGAGATCGTCCAATCCTTCGAACGTCAACTCCGGCCGCCGAAGTCGGAGGGCGGCGGCGAATTCCGGAAGATGGTTCTGTTTCAGCACGCTCACCACGTAGTCGGCCCAGGGATGGCCGGCGCCGCCGGGGGCGGGTTCCGATGCGAGATCAATCACTGCGAACGGCAAGCTCTGAGGCGCGCGGCGAAGCTCGGATGCGTCTTCCGGGAGCGATACTAACTGATACGGTCGCCGCGGCGAGTGGCGAAGTCCCGTGGTGAAAGAAACTTCGCTACGGCATTCGACCGGCAAGAGATTCAGCAAGCCGGCAAAGAGGAGCCGCGACGGCGTCCGGCTGACCACGGCCATCGGCTGCTCGCCCAGCGTCGCCGATAACAAGCGACCCAGCGCCAGCGGTTCGACTTGCCGCAGCAGACGCGTCAGCAGTGTCGCGTTCACCGCCGCCGCGCCGCCGATGAGCGAAAACGGCGCAAGCGACTTCGGAACCTCCGCCGGCGCCGGCACGCGTCCTCCCGCCATGGCCGCATCGATCAACCGGAACGGATCGCAGGCGAACTGCCGCAACTGCTGCGAATCGACAAGCAGACTGTGCGTGTAAACCTGGCAGCCGCCGCGTCCGCTGTACTCTGCGCCCAGGGCGGTGGTGAGCGAGATGCAGAACCTCCCGCTCTCCAGCGGATGGAAGTTGATGCTTCGGGCGCCCGGCCGCGGATGGAGGAGCGAGTCGTGGGCCGGTCCCCACATCGCCAGCTCCTTCGCCTCCTCCGCCGAGACGCCGGAACTGGCGACGGCCACCTGGTAGCCGTCCATCTCCCGGCCGCGAACGGAGGTGAAGATCGCCTGGTCGATCATGTCACTTGAACTGGTTCACCAGCCACA
>JAHWKS010000919.1 GCA_019347795.1 Planctomycetota bacterium
AGAGAACAACGTCGTCTGGACCGATGGGCGGGCCACGCACAACTTCACGCCGTTCAAGGACACCCGGCCCGACGCACCTGCCGACGAACGCTACAAGGCGCTGGGCTACGCGCGGGGCGGCGGCCGGGCGCTGGCGGCGTTCGCCTCGCCGGACGGCCTGCGGTGGCGTCTGCTTTCCGAAAAGCCTGTGCTGACGCAGGGAGCCTTTGATTCCCAGAACCTGGCGTTCTGGGACGAGCAGCGCGGGGAATACCGGGCCTACTTCCGAGACTTCCGCAAGGGGCGTCGGGACATCCGCACGGCCACATCGCAGGACTTTCGCGCGTGGACAGAGGCGGAATGGTTGGAGTATCCCGACTCCCAGCCGCAGCAGCTTTACACCAACCAGATCAAGCCGTACCACCGTGCTCCGCACCTGTTCATCGGGCTGCCGACGCGATACGTGGACCGCCGTCGATCCGAGTCGATGAAGGCGCTGCCCGATCACGAGCACCGCGAGTTGCGAGCCGACGCCAATCGTCGCTACGGGACCGCCCTGACCGAGACCGTTCTGATAGCCAGCCGCGACGGCCTGACGTTCCGTCGCTGGGATGAGGCATTCCTCCGCCCAGGACCGGAGCGGCCGGGGACGTGGAACTACGGCCATCTCTATGCAGCGTGGCACGTGGTCGAAACGCCATCACAGCTGGAAGGCGCGCCGCCGGAACTTTCACTCTACGCCACCGAGGCCTACTGGACGGGTGAAGGCGCGCTCTTGCGGCGATACACGCTCCGGCTCGACGGCTTCGTCTCGATCCACGCCTCAGCCAAGGGAGGAGAACTGCTCACCGCACCGTTCCGGTTCGAGGGCGATCGCCTGACAATCAACTTCGCCACTTCGGCCACCGGCTCGTTGCAAATCGAGATTCAGGACGCCGACGGCGAGCCGCTCCCCGGGTTCACGCTCGCCGACTGCCCGCCCCACTTCGGCGACGCCGTCGAGCGAACCGTCACTTGGAAAGGCGGCTCGAATGTGAGGCAGTTGGCGGGCAGACCCGTGCGGCTGCGGGTGGTGATGAACGACGCGGACCTATACTCGTTCCGGTTCGGCGGCGACGGGCCGGAAGCCGAGGAGAACTGATGATGCTTATCCTCCGCATGCCGCCGGAAGCAACCGGCCCAGCCCCGACCACCAATCGCGAAGCGTGCCGCCGCGGTTCGCCCAGGCGTGCTCACCATGTTATCACCGGCGTTCGGGAGTGGCTTCCAGCGACCTTCATCAAAATAGGCTCCCCCGGTAGGACTCGAAGGGGGTTTTGCCGCATTGGCTTTGTCGGGCGTTTGTTGTTAGGTTATGCTGCAAGTCCTTTCCAGGGTTGCAAGTTTCGTCGATCTGACGTTGAGAATGTATTGTATACGGACGGGGCTTGCATGGCCAATGTTGTCCCCATTTTGTCCCCAGTTTTCGCCCTGGCCTGCACTTTCCGCGAAATGTTGTAGGCGCGGTCGGCGGTTGTTCGCCTGCTTGAAATGAGAATGGGCCTCACGCCATGCTGTTGTTGTCAACCGCAACGACACGGACGGAGGCCCAAACATGGACGCGCAAGGGTGGCCGCGGGATTTCGCGGCTTTGGCGGATTGCTTGTCGAAAACGCTCGATGCTCGAGTTCAGCGCCGGATGGGCGTGGTGCTCTTGGGAATGATCCTGGCTCGCGGCCGCAAGACGGTGGCCGCCTGGCTTCGTGCGGCGGAGGTGAGCGTAGGAGCGAATTAAGCTTCCGCTATTCCTTGAATTTCGCGATGCTCTTCAAAACGCCTGAGGAACGACAGCACGCGTACCGCGTGGCACGCGATCTGTATAGCCTTAGAAGCACCATTGCCCCATGGCTCTACTTTGAAAGAAGCGAAACTGAAAATCGCGGGGGAGCCGATGGCGCTTAATGAGACGGCCCAGAGAGCCACTTCGGCGCTGCGGACGATCATCACGCACTTCCTCCAGGAGGGCGCCACTCTCCCGGATTAGACTCCGGTGCGAATAAGCTCCCCACGTTCCCGGCCGCCTCGCGCACTTCCGCGAGCGTGCGGCCGCCGGCGAGGGCCCGGCTGACGAACATGTGCCGGCCGTAATGGATCGCAGGCTCCCGCACCCGCTCGGCTACCAACACCCGGCAGGCGGTGCGGAAGCGATACCGTAGGTCTTGACGGCTCAGCTTCCGGCCCCGCACGTGCGCTTGCATCGAGCAGATGACATGGCACGCATTCGTAGCGCCTTGGCCCTGCCGCTCTTGCTTCGACGCCGCGAGGTCCCTACTTCCTTTGTTGGAATCTATTCAGCCGGTTGCCACGTGAATTGATCACAATAGTCTAGTACTACAGCGCCACGTTGCTGATTTTGTAAGGATGGGCGATCTGGAAAGCTGCCCAAGCCTCCCAGTTCGCCAAATGCGTTTCCCAATTTAACTCAGTCAGGCGACTTAGCGCTGTCAAACTAGTCACTCTGTCACGACTAATAGGAGGGATGATCCACTCAAAAACCGGGCCGGAGTGGAATCGCCTCGAGGAGCGTCTGCAGATCGCGAACATCCACGGGTTTTACGAGGTGGTGATCGAA
>JAHWKS010000920.1 GCA_019347795.1 Planctomycetota bacterium
CGTGGGCGGCGGAGAAACGGCGCCGCGGCAAGTTGTCATCTCGGTTGACGAAGACCGCGCCGGTGACGCCCATCACCACGATAAAGCCGGCCAGCGGCGTCTCGTCGGGCTGAACGTCCGGCCGGGGGAGGCCGGTGGCCAGCAATCGCTCGACCGCCCGGGTGCGGGTCAGCTCGGGAACTTCGTCGTGATAGACGTTGAGCTCCGCGAACAGCTTGTCGAGCGGCGTGGGGCCGTCGCTGGGAGGCCACGGCAAGTCGGCCTCGTCGAACGCGCGGCGACGACCCTCATCGATGCGCGGGTCACTCATCCTTCGGCTCCTTCTTCCGCGGCGACGGCCGGCGAGCCGCCGCCATGCGGCTCTGCCGGTGCGAACGGGCCATCACCAGCCGCAGCGCCGCCTGACGGAACATCCGCCAGTACTCGCGACTGGCGTGGACGTTCAGACGCGCGCACCATGCGTCCAACACCGATTGCTTCAACTGATCCGGGATAAGCGTGGCGTCGCCGAGGAGGCGGTCGTTCGCTTGCCGGTCGGCGTCGCGAAGGCGAACGGCGCCGGAAGCCAAGTCGGCGCGGAGCCGTGCGGCCACGTCGCCCGCGGTCAGCGGCAGTTCGTCTTGCTCCTCCGCTTCGGGACGCTGGGGAAAGTGCTCGGCGGCGAGCAGGCGAATCGCTTCCGCATCCTGCTCTCGTCCCGCGGGGCCGGCGTGTTCCGCAAGTAGGCCCTCGTGCAGCTCGCGGAGCGCGGTCTCCAACTCGCGATCGGTTTCGGCCTGCCGCCAGATCTCGCCGTAGGCGTCCCAGTCCTGGATCTCCAGGGCGTCGAGATACTCCAGCAGCAGGCGCTCGATTTCCCAGTTGCGATGCTCCGTCATGACAAACCTCCTTCCGCATGCGCGATTTCGCGAAGCTTCTTCAACGCCCGGCAGACTTGCGTGCGAGCCGCGCCGGGCGTATCCGCGCCGATGGCGACCGCCAGCGCGGCGCCGCGCAGGTCTTGGAAAAAGCGACACACGATGATATGGCGATCCGGCTCCGACAGCTTTTGCAGCCACCGGTGCGGATCGAGTTCACCTGCGACGGCCTGCTTCTGGGCCGCCGCCTGAAGTCCCTCGAACAGGACATCGGCGTCCACGCTCAGGTCGGCGGCGGCGATCTCTCGCGAGCGGCGGCTTCGTTTCCGGCGGCGCTCGGCAAGAATGTTCTTGAGAAATCCCATAGCCCACGGGACGACGGCGCGGCCGGCGTCGTATTTCCCGGCTTGCTCCATCACCTGCCGCACGACCTCGCCCAGCAAGTCATCGACCCCCGTTTCGTCATAGATTCCGGCGCTCCGGGCCGCTACCGCGACGCCGTCTCGAATTGCCGCCAATTCGCCGTTCAGACGCTCGCGAACCAACGCCCGCGGGTCGTCCTCAATCGGCGGCGGATGGCGTGTTGCTTTCGACATGGCAGCCCTTCGTCTAGGGACAATACTTCTCCGGTCGGGCAGCGCGGACTGTTACAGCCTAACGGCAGGATTTTTTGGCGTCATCCAAAAAACCAGAACCACGAAAGCGCGACAGGTATGGCGAGAGGGAGTCGCCGTACCATATTGCCGCCGTCTGCCATCCCGGCAGATGCGCCGTTCAAGACTATGCAACCCACGGTGTTCCCTGCGGCTCCGATGAAAGCGCGGCCAGCGGCGTCGGTGACACTAAGTCATCAGCTTTCCGAGCGATGCACGTGCACTTCGACCTCGCGGCAGGTGGAAACCCCAGACCGCAGATATTTCCGCCGCCCCGCCGACCTGCCCAAGGCGCTAATCCTCCCCTTCGCTGGTTTGGAACGAGATCATTGCGAATTGCGACACCGTCATCACGCCGTAGCGAGCATGAACCGTTGCCCGAGATTCCCCCGGGACTCGGATCAGGTAGAATTGCGACGTGCCGCGAGGGCGCATCCCTGCGGCGCGCGTTCGCCCTCGTAGCTCAGGGGATAGAGCAACGGTTTCCTAAACCGTAGGTCGGAGGTTCGAATCCTCCCGGGGGTGCTTTCGTCTATCTTCCAACGCCAGCTTCCGCCACGCTCTTGAAGGAAACGATGAAGCTCGTTAGCGAGCAGGTATGGTCCTTCAGGCGGTTGGTAGTGCGCTATTTTGAGTGACTCGTTTGGTCACTAGGCAATGGTGTGGGCGATTGAGACAAGCTGCCATGCCCCATCTTTGGACTCAAGCACCACACGAGCGCCGCCGATTCCGCTCCCGTCCATCGTTAAGACGATAACTTGGTCCGATCCCTCGCGGAGTAGTCGCGTGATTCTGTGCGGTATTCCGGGCGTGCGATTGATCGTCCGCTTGATTTCGCGAATCTCCGATCGACTGAGAGTCGGGTCGTACTCCGGCGGGGATCGTCCGAATCGAGGCTGCATCGTTACTACGCCCTCTCGTACAGCGCCTCAAACCAGTCCTCGAACCGCCACAGCCAGTCCACGATTCCCGCCTGCATCGCCGCGGGCGGGCGTCGCTTCCCCGGTCGTCCGCTGTTATCCGGGTAGCGGGTCCGCCACACGAAATTGTAATAGGCCAGGAACAGGGCGC
>JAHWKS010000093.1 GCA_019347795.1 Planctomycetota bacterium
GATGCTTTTCCAGCGGCGTCAGCGGGCAGGGCCATCCGGCGAACTCAATCACCGCGCCCCACGCCGCCGCCGGCGCGTGGAGCCACAAAATGCGCCTCCAGCGGAACCCAAGGAAGCCGCCGAAGACGACGAACAGCACGAAGCCCAGATGAACGATCTCGACCAGGTCGGCCAGCAGGCGGTAGATCATGCGACTGGCTCGGCTATTGTCGCGATGCGAGCAGGTCGAGCCAACGCTTCATCCCCTCGCCGGTCTTGGACGACAGCTCGAGCACCTCCATTCCCGGCCGCACCGCCTGGATGTTTCGCCGGGCGGCCGCGAGGTCGAATTCCACGGCGGCCGCGAGGTCCATCTTGGTGATGAGCGCCACGTCGGCAGTGTTGAAGATGGTTGGATACTTGAGCGGCTTGTCCTCTCCCTCGGTCACGGAGAAGAGCACCAATCGCAGGGCTTCGCCTAAGTCGTACGTGGCGGGACAGACGAGATTTCCCACGTTCTCCAGGAAGAGAAAGTCCAATTCATCCAGCCGCCAGTCGTCCAGGGCCTGCTCGACCATCTCGGCCTCCAGGTGGCAGACCGTGCCGGTCGTGATCTGCCGCACGGGAACGTTCGCTTGAGCGAGCCGCTGGGCGTCGTTCTCGGTGGCGAGGTCCCCCACCAGGGCCGCCACGCGATATCGCTCTCGCAGCCGCTGGAGCGTCTTTTGCAGGAGCGTCGTCTTGCCGGCGCCGGGGCTGGACACCAAGCTCACCACGCACACCCCCGCCGCCTCGAATCGCTCGCGGAGGGCGCGGGCGGTCACGTCGTTCTGCTTCAGAATCTTGGTGCGGACTTCCACAAGGCGGGTTGTCGCGGTCATTATTCGATTTCCAACGCGATTAGCTCTAGTTCGCGGCCGCTCGTCAGCTCGATCGCCGGCGCGCCGCATTCAGCACACCACAATTCCTGAATCGACGCAACGGCCTGCTCGCTTCGGCAGGTCGGGCAATTCATCCGGATGGGCGTCTGTTGGATCTCCAACCGAGCTTCGGCCAGGTCCGTTCCTTCGCGGGCCAGCTCATACGCCGATACCAGCGCTTCCTGCACGACGCCCGAGAGCGGCCCGACCTTGAGGTGCAAAGCGGCGACGCGGACTTGGCGGCGCTCCGCCTCTTCCGAGGCGACGTCGATCAGGCTCATGGCGATCGAAAGCTCGTGCATCGCGGGCGATCACATGCGGCGCATTTGGAGGTATCGCACCAGGTCGGCGCCGTAGTAGATGCCCGCCGCCACGCACAGGCCGACAATCGCCAGCCCCGCGAGCGTTCCCGTGGAGGGATGCCGCACCGGCTCGGGGACGCGGTAGTACGCATCGCGGGATTCTTCCCAGGCATACCGCGGATAGCGGGAAGCCCGGTCCACGTAGTCGCGAGTTCGTGTGGCCATCGAAGCGTTCTCCTCTCCAGGTGCGCAGCAGGCGCCGATGCCCATCAGGGAGCGTGAAGCGGGCCTGCCATGTTGGTCAATTTGGTCAGTGTTTCATCGCCGTCCGTCAGCAACCGGGCGACGAGCCATTCGATCAGGTCGGCCGCCTCGTCCACCGCGGCGTGGACCGGCTCGCTCAGTCCCATCTGCATTTCGTCTTCCGGCGGCGGAGTGGGTTCGCAGCCGACCAACAACACTCGGGGGAGCGGACCGCCGAGAGAACGTGCAAAGCGAAGCACTTTCACCGGGTCCATCGAGTGCGCGTCGAGGCTGGCCGCCGCGGCCTCGCCGTCGAACTCCGGCTCGATCAGGTACAGCGATCCGGGAGGACCGCCGCGTGGGACGGCATCTACGAGGATCACGACCTCAAAGCCGTCGGTCATGGCGTACGCGAGATCGAAGCCGCGGATGCCGAAGTCATGAACGCGGACCTCCGGAGGCAACGGGCGATCGACCAGCCGGGCCGCTACCTCCACGCCGAACGCATCATCGCCGAAGAAGATGTTGCCGACGCCGGCCACCAGGATGCGAGGTTTCTTCATGGCGTCCTCCGCGGCTGGCGCTCCAGCGGCTCCACCTCGTCGGGACCGAAGAAGAAACGATGGCCGGGCTGGCGGAGCAAGCCGAGGTCGTGCCCGGGGTCGTCCTCGATGATCACGGCAAGATGCACGCGGCCTTCCAAGTCCTGCTCGATCGCCTCGATCACCGCGATCTTGCCGTCCAGGGCCATATCAAAGATGTCAGCCCGGGCGCGGGGCCGAAGGCGGACCCGATCGCGCTCCCGCAGCTCGAGCGGCCCGACGTGGATGCACTCCAGCCGGCGGCGGTCCGTTTCCCACGTCCACTCATGCATGGCGATCCTCCTCCAACCGCGGCTGCGAATATCGAAAGGTTCCGTGCAGGCTCATGAGTTGATCGCGGGCCAAGGCCTCGGTCCGCTCCAAGAGTTGGCCGGCGCGGTGATCGATCGCCGCCACCTCCCGCTTCTCGTCATCCGTGAGGGTGAGAATGCGGAGCGTGAGGATTTCATCGATCTCCGTGCCGTCGAATAAATTACCGGGACTCTCGGGAGCGACTTGCGGGTAATCGTAAAGGATGATCGGCGCCGCGAGCATCGTATCGCGGCAATCTTCGTCCCCGGCGAGCACCGGCCAGGCGCCGACGTTATGGCATTGCGCCGCAAGCCCTTGAAACCCCTCCGGCGGATCCATCAGCGAGACAAACTCGCCGCCGGCGACGTGAAGGATAGCATGCGTGGACGCCAGCGAAAGCATCAGCGCCTCATCCCGCGTCTTACCGGCGGCGCCCGAGAGCGGCGTTTCGTTCATGATGCGGACGGTCAGCTTCGACACATCGTCGCCGATGGCTTGCACACCCAGCTCGACGGCGCCGGTGACCGATTGCTGCTCGCGGACCAGGATGCCGGCAATCTGGCCGTCGGGCGACTTCACCGGCTCGACCGACCGGCTGCCGGGAAACTCGAATCGCCGAAAATGTCCATCGCTGGTCAACTCATGCAACTCCACATTCTCGACCGCCACTTCCCGTTCCGCCGCTTCCTGCCAAGTCGGATATTGCCGCTCCCCGACGTGCAGCGCGGAAACGGGACGCCACTCCGGCTCGTCGTCCTCCGGCCAACGAGACAGCGGACGAACCAACGCCCCCGCCGTGCGGTTCATCAGGTGCAAAAAGCGGACCTTCACCGTCAGCGTTGTGTGCGGCGTCCCGACCACCAGGCACTCCGCCTGCATGCTCCAGGCGTCGCCGCTTTGTTGCGACTCGCTGTACGCGCGCGGGTAGAGTCCGCCGAATGTCCAGCGCTGGCGGTTCTTCAGCGACGGCCGGTACGGGTAGAGGATGTATCCTTCATACAGGACCGCGTCGGCGATCGCTTCTACCGAGGTGGAGCTCATGTGTTTACTCCCGGGCGGCGGCCGCCTCGCTGGCGTCGAGCAGCCGCTCCAAGGCTTGCTCCCACGTGGGAATCGCGCCGCGGCTTTTGTTGTTTCGATTCACGATGATCGGCGCAGCGCCTCGAAGAACTGATCGATCTCCCGCCACACGGCGTCGCCGCCGGAGAGCCCCTGCCAGTGCAGGCGAAGCAGACCACAGAGCTGGTAACATTGGTCGATCGGCGCGAGGAAGTAGTCGCGCGCTGCGTCGATGCGATTCACCAAGAGCGCCTCCACGTCCGGCGCCATCTCGCGAAGCACGGGATTGTCGCTCGCGATGTCCTCCCAGGCTTCCAACTCCAGCAGCGACTCGGTGGGGCCGGCGGGGCTGGGGTACACCGCCACGACTCGACCCGCCGGACTGTTGTAAAAGAAGAACGCCAGGCCGATCGGCACGAGCAGCGCGTTCCACTGGGCGTCGCTCATGTGGAAGTCGGAGAGCTGTCGGCCGCGGCGGGGCACGCGGCGATACTTTGTCTCGGCGTCGTTGCTGAACAGGATCGCACACGCCTCGCAAGCGCAGAGCAGGCGCCGCGTGGCCGGCTCGACCAGGTGCTGATGCTCCGGCGGCAGCGCGACCGCGCAGAGCTCGCACCGCTCCACGCGCTCGCGCGGCCGGGTGAAGCGCCGCAGCGCCGCCACGGACTGTTGGGCCGGAAGTTCCATAACGTAATAGGCACACTCCGTGTGTCGTTCTTTGGCTGCGAAATTGTTTTCCCGGACGGCACGCGGAGCGCGCCTACTACTACGCCGGAGGGATGTACGGCATCCGGGGGTCGATTGGGTTGCGGGATTCGGGGCAGATGCTGGTTGAGTCCCGCGCCCTGCGATGCGGCGCCTCGTTGTGGCGGCCCGCCTCGCGGCCGGCGTGGATCACCCACTCCTCCCCCTTCTTCACGCCGGGAACGTGCGACGGCAGATCGCTTTTGCCGGAGGTATGATCCGGCGATTCGAATGGTTGGCGAATGAGGCCCATGATGGATCTCCAAGGCTTAGGTTCGTTCGCTACGAAGACGCAGAAATCTGAAGCTGCACGAGTCCGGACACAGCGCCAGCCGGCTCGAGGCCTTCCACTTCGATCGCTGCGACTTCCGGCGCCGCGTCGTAAATGGCCGTCTCGATGAGCGACTTCAGCGTGGCGGTGGAGGACGGACAGCCCTCACAACTTCCTTTCATCCGCAATCGCACCACATCGGCGGATGCCTCCAGCAGCTCGACTCCGCCGCCGTGCGAATCGAGATAGGGACGCACCTGCTCCAGTGCCTGCCGCACCCGGGTCGCGGTGTCTTCCGGGTGCAGATCATGAAGGAGCAGCACGTTGCGGACCAAGTCATCCCGGCGCCAGGCGTCCAGCACGGCATCCGCGTCGCCGGTGGTTTGCGAAAGCAGCTCCAGCATCTTCGACATTCCAACCGCGTGCAGCTCCAGCAATGTGCGGATCATCTCCCGGGCGGCGTCCTGCGCAGCGGGGTCCGAACACTCCTCGATCCGCTGGACCAAGGCTTCGATCCGCTGCATGCGTTGTTCGAAAGAAAGGTCTGTTTTGTGCATGGTTTGATCGGTAGCCCGACGCGTTAGCGAGGGAGCGGCTCGTACGGTGCTTCCCCCCTCGCTGACGCTTCGGGCTACTTTCCAATATGTATTCAAACTCTCACCCATGCGCCCCGAACATTGGGGCGTGGCGGACGTCGAGGAGCTTGCCGGCGCCGGTATACATGTGGACGCCGCAGGGGAGACAGGGATCGAAGCTCCGCACCGCCCGCATGATGTCGATGCCTTTGAACTTGTCGGGACCGTTCTCCTCAAAGATCGGCGTGTTCTGCACCGCGTCCTCGTAGGGGCCGGGCGTGCCGTACGTGTCGCGGGGGCTGGCGTTCCAGGGGGTCGGCGGATAGGGATGATAGTTTGCGATCTTCCCGCCGCGGATCACCATGTGGTGCGACAAGACGCCGCGCACCGCCTCGTGGAAGCCGCAGCCGATCGCCTCGTCGGGAACCTGGAACTCGCTCCAGGTGCGGGTCCGGCCGGCGTGCACCTCCTTGAGGGCCTGCTCGACGCAATACATCGCCACCGCCGCCGCATACGCTTGAAAATACGTGCGAGCCCGATCACGCTCGATGGCGTTGCTCCACTTGGGGATCTTCCACTCCAGCTCCATCTCCGGCATGAGCGTCGTCTTCGGAAGGACCATCTTGACGCTCTTGCCGGTCGCCTTCACGTACCCGAGATCGACCGTCCCGTTGAGCGCCGTGGACCACAGCCGGGCAATCGGGCCGCCGCCGGTGTCCAGCGGCAAATAATCGCCGGTCCGCTTGTCGTACCAGCGCGGCGACATGACCCACGTGTAATTGCCGTCGAAGTTTCGCTTCTGCGGCTTGGGAATCGTCGTCTGGTTCCAGGGGTGCCGATGGTCCACGGGATTTCCCAGCGGGTCGTGCGTTACGAACGGATGCTCGTTCTGCCAGTCCTCGTAATACGAACTGCCCAGCAGGATGCGGATGCCCAGGTTGATGTCCACCAGGTCGTTCGTGACCAGCTCGCCGTCTACGATCACGCCCGGCGTGACGAACATGGAGCGGCCCCAGTCGCTCATGTTCTCGTAGCGGTAGTCGCACACGTCGGGGTTGTTCCAGGCGCCCCAGCATCCCAGCAGCACCCGCCGCTGGCCGACCTGCTCGTAGCCGGGAATCGCGGTGTAGAAGAAGTCGAAGAGGTCGTCGTGCAGGGGGACGGCCTTCTTCATGAACTCGATGTACTTCATCAGCCGCACGAGATAATCGGTGAAGACCTGCACGCTGGGGACGGTGCCCACGCCGCCGGGATAGAGCGTCGAGGGGTGTACGTGCCGGCCTTCCATCAGGCAGAACATCTCGCGGGTGAGGCGGCTCATCTGCAGCGCCTCGCGATAGTAGGCGCCGGTGAAGGGGTTGAGCGCCCGCATGATGTCGGCCACGGTGCGATAGCCGTGAATGTCGGCATGCGGGGCCTCGGTGTTCTCGGCCTTCTCCAGCACGCCGGGGTTGGTCTCCTTGACCATCTGCTCGCAGAAGTCCACGCCCACCAGGTTGTCCTGGTAGAGGCAGTGGTCGAACATGTACTCCGCCGCCTCTCCCAGATTGATGATCCACTCGCCCAAAGGCGGCGTCTTGCAGCCGAAGGCCATGTTCTGCGTGTAGACGGCGCACGTGGCGTGGTTGTCGCCGCAGATGCCGCAGATGCGGGTGGTGATGAAGTGGGCATCCCGCGGGTCCTTCCCCTGCATGAAGATGCTGTACCCGCGAAAGATGGACGACGTGCTGTGACACTCCGCCACGCGGCGGTTCTCGAAGTCGATCTTGGTGTAGATGCCCAGACTGCCGACGATGCGGGTGATCGGGTCCCACGACATCTCGACCAGTTTTCCCGGCTCGACCGGCTTCTTCGTCTTGGGCTGCGAGGCGGTGCTCATGGGGCGCTCCTTCAAAGTGGGTCGAGACGAGGTCGAATTTCTTTGAATCCGGGGGCGCGAAACCGCAAGCGTGGTCGCTTGCGGTTTTGCGCACTTCGGGACTTAAACTGGTGGGGGAGGATTACGCCGCATTCTTCCACCCATCCACGCCCCCCTTCAACGCCTTGGTGTTTTGAAAACCCTTCTGCTGATACTTTTCCGCCGCACCGGCGGAGGATCCTTCGTCCGGTCAAGCACAGTAGAAGATAATCTCCCGGTCTTTGGGAACGGAGTCGGCTTGGGAGCGGAAGTCGTCGAGCGAAATCGCCCCCTCCAACCGGTTCTTCTGAAACTTCTCGTCGCTGTCGTAGGCGCACACGAGCAGGGCGTCCCCTGACTCGACGTGCTGCTTGGCCTCTTGTGGGCCGATGCGTTGAGCTGCCATCTTTCATCTCCTTTCGTTAAGGTGCTTCTGCCGGTTCGCCGATAACGGGTCGGCGATCAATGTCTGCGTCCACCTCGTTCTCCTGCGCTGCCCGTGACGCGGCTTCGCGAACGAGCCGGTGTTCGTCGCCTGTCAACCTTTCGATCAGCGCGGGGCTACGCAGCGTTGGGTAGCGGTCCAAAACCTCGGCGACGTAAAGCCGCACCCACCACTCCTTATGCTTTGATAGTTCTTCAAGTTTTTGCTCTGCATCTGATCGCCGCTGCGGCTCGATCTCAAACTCGTGGCGAGCCCGCCAAAGCACGTCCTGCACCACATGCGCGTTGAAGGCAAGATCCCGAACGTTGACTTTGTGGCGGAGCGAATCCGTGGCCGTCATCAGCACATCCAGTGCCGCCTCCGGGTCGGTGCGGAACATGTGCTCTAGCAGCGCCGGGTGTTGATCCCGCTGGCGACTATTCAAGTACGGAACGTAAAGCGAGAAATCAGGCCTGCGCTTTGCATAACGTCCCCGGCCCCCGGGAAAGTAGTTCCTCGGAACGTAGTCTTCAACGTGCGGCCGGATCATCGACGGGTGCTCCAACGCTCCCTCGAGCCTGCCGCCGGCTTCAATCTCGGAGACAATTGCCTCCACCACAACCTCGGGAGGCGTGACGACAAGCAGAAACTCGAGAAACATTCCCTCACCCACGTCGCCCTTCATCGCGTCTTCGATCGCCGCGACCAACAGCGGCTGATAGACCCTTCGGTCCCGCTGTCGATCATGCATGATCAGCCCGTAGATGCGCTGCAGGTCTGGGAGCGACGAGAAGAGCGGCTCCAATTCGCCGTCCAATTGCTCGTTCAGCTCGGAATAGTGGGTTCGCGCCCAGTGCTCCCAAATCTTCTCCCTTGGCACTTTCCGCCCGTTGTCCGGCTGCGCGTAGAGCGTGCTCGCGCATAACATTGGGGCGACGGTTGCCGCCATCAACAAGACGCAGGCCTTCATGTCGCAATTCCTCCGGATGCCGTGTCCGCTCGCTACCTCGCCGGTCCATAGTGCCGCGGCCGGTACCCGGTGGTCAGCTCCGGCCGCGGATGCCGCCACGCGGGCTCTTCGTTCGCCGTCCTGTTCGTGAAGCCGCGGAGGGCGCGGATCATCCGGCCGTACCAGTTGATCAGCGAACCGGAGACGCGGGCGCCGGGCGGCTCGTCCATGAAGGGCATAAACTTATCGGGGAACCCCGGCATGGTGCAGGCGATGCAGATGCCGCCGACGTTGGGGCAGCCGCCGATGCCGTCCATCCAGCCGCGCTTGGTCACGTTGCAATTAACCACGGGTCCCCAGCAGCCGATCTTCACCATGCACTTGGGCGTCCCGTACTCGTATCCGAAGTCGGCCTGCTCGTAATACCCGGCGCGGTCGCAGCCTTCGTGCACCGTCTTGCCGAAGAGCCACGTGGGGCGAAGCTGATCGTCCAGCGGAATCACCGGCGCCAGCCCCGCCGCTTGATAGAGCAGATAGAGGAGCGTCTCCATCATGTTGTCGGGCTGCACCGGGCAGCCGGGCACGTTGACGATGGGAAGCCCGGCTTTTGTGCGAAAGCCCCAGCCCAGGTAGTCGGCCAGTCCCATGGCGCCGGTCGGGTTGCCGGCCATCGCGTGAATGCCGCCGTAGGTGGCGCAGGTCCCCGCGGCGATCACGCCCCAGGCCTTCGGCGCCAGGCGATCGATCCATTCGCAGGTGGTGATCGGCTGGCCGGTGGCCTTATCGGTCCCCATGGCGGCCCAGTAGCCTTCGTCCTTGATCTCTTCGTTGGGAAGAGATCCCTCCAGCACCAGGACGAACGGATCGAGGTTTCCCTCCGCCGCGTCGTGGAAGGGCTTGAGGAAGTCATCCCCTACCTCCACCGCCAGCACCGGGTTGTGCAGATGAACCTTGGGCAGGCCGGGGATGGCGCCCAGCATCACATCCTCGATGCTGGGGAGCGTGGCGCCCGTGACAGAGATGGAGTCGCCGTCGCAGCTCAAGCCCGCGGTGATCCACAGGATGTGCACCTCCTTCACGTCGGGCGGGCGGTTGGCCTGCAAGGTCGCCGGGCTGACCATGGCGCCTCTCCTTTCTCAATCGGAAACGGCGGATTCAACAGATTCGCGGCAACTGTTCTCCTGCGAGCATGGCGACGACTCGCTCGCCGCCAATGAGTGAACGCATGACGACCATTCCCGGATGATCGTCCACAATCTCTCCAATCACGGCGGCGTTTTCGCCCAGCGGATGCCGCCGCATGACCGACAGCAGCCGCTCGGCGTCCTCAGATGGGACGGCGGCGATCAACTTTCCTTCGTTAGCGACATAGAGCGGGTCGAGTCCAAGCATCTCGCATGCCGCGCGGACTTCCGGACGCGTGGGAAGGGCCGACTCCTCCAGCCGTACGCCGACGTTCGAGGCGGCAGCCAGTTCGTTCAGCGCACTGGAGACGCCGCCGCGGGTCGGATCGCGCATCGCGCGGATGTCGGGGCAGGCCTCGAGCATGATGCGCGTCAGGTCGTGCAGCGGCGCGCTGTCGCTCTCCAGAACGGTCTCGAATTCCAACCCCTCGCGCACCGACATGATCGCCACGCCGTGATCGCCGATGGTTCCCGATACGAGCACCTTGTCTCCCGGCCGGGCGCTCGCGATCGACAACCGCCGCCCCTCGGGCACAACGCCGATGCCGGAGGTGGTGATGAAGACCTGATCCCCCTTGCCGCGATCGACGACTTTTGTATCGCCAGTGACCAGCGCCACACCCGCTTCATCGCAGGCCCGCCGCATCGAGGCGACGATGCGGCGGAGATCCTCCATCGGCAATCCTTCCTCGAGGATAAAGGCGGCCGCGAGGAACAGCGGCTTCGCGCCGCCGACCGCCAGGTCGTTCACCGTTCCGTGAACCGCCAGAGAGCCGATGTCGCCGCCGGGAAAGAAGAGCGGGCGGACGACGAAGGAGTCGGTGGTGAAGGCGATCGGCATTGCGGCGCCGTCGCCGTTGTGGCGGTGATTGCCGCCGCCGATGTCGAGCGTCGCCTGATCCTCCAGGGCCGCCAGCACATCGCCCCCGAAGCCGGGCAGGAAGAGCCGCTGGATCAGATCGGCCGACAGCTTCCCGCCGCTGCCATGCCCGAGCAGCACGTGCTCGTACCGCGTGTGCGGCACGGGGCAGGTGAGGCTGTCAAAGCTGGGACGGTCCATGAAATGATCTGCTTCAACCTAAGGAACTGCCGACGCCGCCTCAGTGGCGCGCAGACGTCCATAATGGTAGTAAGCCGCGCAGGCGCCTTCCGACGAAACCATCGTCGCGCCG
>JAHWKS010000094.1 GCA_019347795.1 Planctomycetota bacterium
CGCGGCGCAGCGTCTCCAACAGCTCCGGCAACGTCAGAGCGTCCTGGTCCGCCGGAACCCGGAACTCGTTGTCGTACACCCGGCTGAGCGTGGTCGGGTTCATCAGCATGGTCAAGGCCGAGGCCTGGAAGCCCATGATGCTGTCGTGGATCGGCCACGCGGCCTCGCTCAGACTGCGGGATCCGTCCAGCCAGCGGTCGTTCGCCAGCCGCTGGAGCAGCTCGGGCGTCAGGCCGTAGGCGTCGTCGTGGAAGGTGGTGTTGATGACAAACTTAAGCGCCTCGCGCTGCCTCTCGGCGGGCACCACCTCGAGCGGCGGCCGGCCGTCGGGATCCCCCTTCTTGTCGCGATAGACGTGGACGCCGCCGATCCAGTTGGCCATCATGCTCACCGCCCGCATCTGCAGGCTGAGCGTCAGGCCGTAGCCGCGGCGGGCCCTGGACCAGCTATCGCCTTCCTTCACGAACTTGTCGATGATCCGCTCGCGGTGGAACTTCGCCAGCTTCATCTGGTCGTTCGCGTAATCGAGCGGCTCGGCGCTGAAGTCGTACCGCCGGGCGAGCGGGTCCGGGCCGTACGTGTCCTCGTCCGTGGCGTATTGCAGCTCCGGCTGGGCCACGCGGGAAAGGATCGGCTTCAGGTCCGACTCCAGAGTATACCCGTACTCGATGGCCCACATGTCGTAGGGGCCGATGCCGAGCATCGTGTAATCCCCCTGCTTATTGCCGGCCTCCATGCGGATGTTGACCGGCGAGTAATCCATGACCGACGTGGCGTGCGACGTCTTGCCGGCCATCTCATCGCTATTGATCTCGTCGAGCGTGTAGACCGCCGAGCCTTTGAAGTTGTGCCGCAGGCCGAGGGTGTGCCCGACCTCGTGGGCCACGAGGTTCGCCAGCAGCGGGCCGACGAACGACTCAGGCATGCCGTCGATCAGCTCATCCTCGGGCGACTTCTCCTCGTCCTTCTCTTCTTCCTTGTCGTCGCCCTCCTTGTCGTCTTCACCTTCCTTGTCGCCGTCGTCATCTTCCTCGGCGGCGAGCTCGCGAAGGTCGTTCATCATCGAGAAGGTCATCGCCATCAGGGCCATGTCGAAGGCCTTGCCCTCGGCGGCCAGACAGCTTCCGTTGACCTGGCTGCTGCGGCCGACCAGGCCGTCGTACTCGTCGTCGCCCATAAGCTTAGAGTCGGTGTGGGCCAGCGGATGGCCGCCGTAGGCCTGCGGGGCCTGGGCCGCCAGCCGGGCGCGGATGTACTCGCGCTGCGAAGGCGCCGCCAGCCGCACGCGCGGGTCCCAGTCGGGATGCGTCGCCAGCCAGGCCAGCGTCTCGGGGCTGAAGCCCTCCATCGCGTACTTGGGCAGCAGGTCCTCGAACTCCAAACGGTAGTGCCGGATCCAGCCGTCGGTGAGGATGATATCGGCGTCCATGATCTCGCCGGTGAGCGGATGCACCCGGCTGGGACCGATGGCGGTCCCCTGGTCGTTGTTCAGCCAGCGGACGAAGTTGTACCGCACGTCCTCCGGGTCCTTCTCCATGTGGGCGCCGGTGGCGGCGTCCTGGTAGTGGACCTCGATGGCGTTGGCCAGGCCGACCTTCTCAAACGCTTTGTTCCACGCCAGGATGCCTTCCCGCACCCAGCGGCGATAGCGGATCGGCGTGGTGTGCTCGATGTAGAAGACGATCGGCTTCTTGGGCGGGCTCAACTTCAGCTTGGGGTCCGCCTTCTGCAGGTTCCAACGATTGATGTACCGGACGATCACCTCGTCGTCCTTGTACTTGCCCAGATCGTCGTAGGTGGTGATGAAGTAGCCGAGCCGCTCGTCGGCCTCGCGGGGCTTGTAGTCGGACTTATCGGGAATGACGCTGATCGAGTAGTGGATCGACTGCAGCCGCCCGGCGGCGTTGGGAATCTCGAACGCCAGCTCCACGTTCTCGGGAAAGGCCTTCGCCTTGGTGATCTTGTAGAGCCGCGGCGTGAGGCTCTTGTTGAACACGCTCTGGCCGAAGAACACCGGCGCCTGCATTACCAGGAGCTGATCCATGTCGACCACCGGCCCGCCGCCGGGACCCATCGTGACGATGGGAACCTCCAGCAGCACCTGATCGGTGAAGAGCCGCTCGACGGAGGCCTTCGACTCGTTATCCCCCGTGCTGCGGATGTTCGTGTTCGGCGAGATCAGCGCCAGGCGTTTATCGTACTGCCGCCAATAGACGTACATGTCGCCCGCCTGCAGGCCTGCGAACCGCTCGCCGCTGGACACGGTAAGGGCGATGAAATACTTCTGCGAGCCGAAGTTCTTGGGCAGCTCAGCAAACATCTGGCCGTCTTTTTCCCGGGTCCAGAGGGTGTACATGCTGGGCTTGTCGTCCACGGTGGAGACGACCTTCTCAAAATCCTTCAGGACCTCTGCGTGAGGCGGATACTCCGGCTTTTCCTCCTGAGCGCGGACCACGTTGGTCGAGGCCAGCCCGGCGGCGACTACCGCCAGTGCGGCCAGTGCTCGAAATCGAAAGCTCCCCTTGAACATGCCGAAACTCCCTCCTCAAAGATGGGAACGTGTAGACGAGTAACCCCCTCGGGGGTTTTATACGTCGCAATTATGCATCATGCCGAAGCCTGCTGCGCGGCCCTTCCCCTTATACGAAGGAACGCGGCAAGACTTCTCAGAAAAATAAGAAAAAGGCGAAGAATTGGCAAGCTTTAACAGCCGGCTGGGACGGCGTCGCCGCCCGGCAAGGCCCGGAGGTAGGCGGGGTCTCCACCGGAAACGGCAGAAACGGCAGGATGCATGTCGTCGCGCCACCCAGACGACTGCGCCAATTATAGCAACTGGAGTGGGAAAAGAAAATCGCGCTCAATCGATCGCCGGAAGCAGCAGGTCGTCGCGCCAGCAGGTCTTCAGCTCTTTGACCACGGCGAGGAACTTTTGCAGATCGACCGGCTTCGTGATGTAGCTCTCCACCCCCAGCCGCTCGCACTCCTGCATGTCCCCCAGCGATTCCGAGGAGGTCATCACCACCACGGGGATCGATTGCAGCTCGTAGTCGGACCGCAGCTCATCAAGCACCTCAAGCCCGTTCTTCTTTGGGAGCTTCAGGTCCAAGAGGATCAGGTCGGGCCGGGGGGCGTTGGCGAATTTCCCCTCGCGGTGGAGGAACTCCATCGCCTCCAGCCCGTCGAAGATCAACGTCAGGCGATGCTGGATGCCTCCCTTCTTGAGCGCCTCGATGGTGAAGCGGGCGTAAAAGAGGCTGTCTTCGACCAGCAGAATTTCCATCGGCCGGCCGACCGTCTCGGAGTGCATTGGGAGCATAACTTCGTCTCGGTCCTCAGTCGCCGACCCCCACGTCGTCATTCAACGCCTCCATGATCATGGCGGTTTCCCGCGTTTCGTGCTCCTTCAGGGCGTGCAGGAAACGGCGGTAGCGCCGGGAAATCGCCGGCAGCACGTCGCGCGCGGTTTCGTGATAGAGCCATTGCTCGGCCCGCTCGACGATGCCGCACAACTCCAAAAACAGCGCCCCATGCTGCGACCGCAACTCCTCCGCCCGCTCGCTGAGCCGCGGCGCCACATCGAGCGCATCTTCAAAATACCCGTAGGCTTCCTCCAAGGAAAAGTGGAGGGCCAGCTGATCCCGCAACGTCCCCAGAGCCTCGGCCACCTGCCGCGGCGAGGGCTCTTGAGGCGAGGAGGCCAACAGCCGCTCCGTCTCGTCCCACAGCTCGTGCAGGCGGCGATTGTCCTCTTTGATTTCCCGGAGAAACGCCGCGTTTACCGATAAGGTTCCGGTGACGACGGCCATGATGAGTCTCCTTGCCGTGGTGGAAAGAGTTTCCCGACGCCGTCGAAAACCGATTATATCGCACGCAGCCCCCGGCGCGCCAAGATTTTGCGAGAATCGGCTAGCCAATTCGGGGGGACTAACCCGCGGTTGTTTCGCCGCCGAGCACCCCCAGTACCTGGCCGGTGACGTAGTGGGAGTCGGCCGCGGAGGCGAAGAAGACGAAGGCGGGGGCCACTTCCTCCGGCTCGGCCGGACGGCCGTAGGGCGTGCCGGCGCCGAATTCCTGCATTTCTTCCGGCGAGCGCTCGGCGGGGTTGAGGGGCGTCCACACCGGTCCCGGGGCCACGGCGTTCACCCGGATGCGCCTCTCCGCAAGGCTCTGCGCCAGCGACTTCGTGAAGGCGTTGATGGCCCCCTTGGTGGAGGAGTAATCGATGAGCGACTTATTCCCCTCCAACCCCGTGATCGAGCTGGTGTTGATGATGGCGCCCCCTTCCGGCAAGTGCGGCAAGGCGGCCTTCACCATGTAGAAGTAGCCGTAGATGTTGGTCTTGAAGGTGCGGTCCCACTGCTCGATGTCCACCTCTTCCACGCTCTCACGGTGTTGCTGATAGGCGGCGTTGTTGACCAGAATGTCGAGCCGGCCGAACTTCTTGAGCGTCTTTTCGACCGCCTTCTTGCAGAACTTGGGATCGCTCACGTCGCCGGGGATCGAGATCCCCTCGGTCCCCTCGGCGCCGATGGCCCGCAGCGTCTCGTCGGCGTCCTTCTGCTCCTCAGGCAGATGGACGAGCGCCACGTAGGCGCCTTCCCGGGCGAAGAGCACCGCCGCTGAGCGGCCGATCCCCGAGTCGCCGCCGGTCACCAGCGCGACCATCCCCTGCAGTTTCGCCGCGGCCCGGTACGCCGGCGCCTCGTATCGCGGGCGCGGATCCATCTTCGCCTCTTCGCCCGGCGGCGAAATGCCCTGCTCCGGGAACGGCGGCTTAGGCTGCTTTCGCACGGCGCGCGGCGCCGCCTTCTGCGGCTTTGCGGAATTTTGTTTCTTCGAGGCGGACTTCTTCGTCGCGGCTTTCTGCCTGGCCATGAGTCGTCTCCGTATCTCTTGGATATTCTGCGATCGAGAATCCCTACGAAGTGCAACTTCCACGCCAATGCGGGCAGGGCGCCTTGCCCTCGGAACCGGCTATAATCGAGGCGTCTGGACGGGATGTGGTTCCACCATCCACGCGGTGCGGCTATCGAGAGAAACGTGGCGCTGAATGTCAACCGTCAACTACCGCGGCGAGCAGCTTTGGCGCCGCATGGAGCGAGCCGTGGAAAAAGTGCGCCAGCGACTCGATCGCGCGGCCCAGGCGCTTGAGCAGGCGGGCGTCCCCTACGCCGTTTCCGGAGGGAACGCGGTGGCGGCATGGGTCGCCCAGGTGGACGAGGCCGCGGTTCGCAATACCCGCGATGTGGATATCCTGATTCGACGCGACGATTTGCCCGCCGCCCGCAGCGCGCTGGAAGCGGCGGGCTTCGTCTATCGCCATGCGGCCGGTATCGACATGTTCCTGGAGGGGCCCGGCGCCAAGGCCCGCGACGCGGTACACATCGTTTTCGCGGGCGAAAAAGTTCGCGAGGAATACGTTTTGCCGGCGCCCGACGTGGGCGAAGCCACCGATCTCGGCGGGTTCCGCGTCCTCTCGCTGGAAGCGCTGGTCCGGATGAAGCTGACGTCGTACCGTCGCAAGGATCAGGTTCACCTTCTGGACCTGATCGACGTGGAATTGATCGATCACACCTGGCCCGATCGCTTTCCGCCGGAATGTGGGGAGCGCTTAACGATCCTGCTGGAGGATCCCGACGGCTGAGCGGGCTTCTTCAATGTAGGTCACTCGCTCCGCGAGTGACCACCCGCTTGCACAGCAAGCGAAACGCGGCCCGCTTTGCGGACATACGAGACATCGGCGCCCGCGTGTTCGGCGCCCTGGTCGCGCCGGCGGCGTCGAAGGCTCTGGTCGCCTGGACGTACTGCGATTATGTTGAATCCATGTTGCTCGATCACTTTCATTCGCCGTTGAAGGACATCCGGCCATGGACGGGCTTCCACGGCCTGTGGGCCGGAAAGTTGGCGTCGGCGATTGGCCGCCGTCTGCCGGACGGGTGGTTTGCGGCGCCGACGGTTCATTGGGACATCGAAATCGACGTGGCCGCGTTCCAGCAGGGCGGACGTCCGCACGCGGTGGGTCGCGGCGACCCGCCTCTCGTGATTCCCGAACCGACCAAGACCATTGCGTTCGCATTCACCACCGATGTGGTGGAGGTGCAGGTCTTTCACGACTTGGGCGAGTTGATGCTTGCCGGAGCGATCGAATTCATCAGTCCCGCGAACAAGGACCGGCCGGAAAACCGCGAAGCGTTCGTCGCCAAGTGCGACGCGCTGCTGCGCGACGAGGTCGGTCTGGTTCTGGTGGACATTGTAACGAGTCGCCGGACGAATCTGCATGCCGACCTGATGGAGCGGTTGGGCGAGCCGGCCGACGCGGACGACGACCTCTATCTGGCCGCCTACCGGCCGTTGACCGGCGCCTCGGGACCAGCCCTGAGCATCTGGTATCGTTCCCTGCGACTCGGCGCCGAAATCCCGCCGGCGCTGCTCTTTCTGAAGGACGGCCCGATCGTTGAAGTCCCGCTGAAAGAGACCTACCGCGACACCTGCACGGACCTCAAGATTCCGCTGCCGGGCGCCTAGCCAACTGGAACTCGCAGCTCTTCGCCTTTCCTGCTCCACCATCCGAGCCACTTGTAATCGAACCAGTTGTCGATGTGTACAAGGAAGACCACCCGCATTCCTAGTTCTTTGGCGGCGCCGTTGACGATCCGCTGTATTAGCGACACGAATGCGGGGTCATCTTGGTCGATTGGAGTCAGCTCAATCATTGGCTCTGTTGATTTCGCAACGACTCAACGCCACGCGAATAGCTCCCGCTCACGCGCGGCGGCGGGCGTGCAGCAATTCGCCTTCCCGAAGGGGGCGAACATCCGTCGCGTCAAGGGTCAAAAGCGCGACCGTTGTGCCGTCGCCATCGACGAATTCGACTTCGTTTGCCTTGCCTTGCCCGTAGACGTGGACAATGGCGCCGACGTCTCCGGCGGCCAGCCCGGCATCCGGTATCTCGCGATTGAGAACCGCCAGGGAATGTTCGGCAAGCGCCATCGCCATCTTTGTTCCTCGCCGCGTGCAAATGACGGCGTGCTACGCCAATATCTCCCGCACCACTTTCCCGTGGACGTCGGTTAAGCGGAAGTCGCGGCCTTGGAAGCGGTAGGTGAGGCGCTCGTGGTCGACGCCCAGGCAGTGCAGGATGGTGGCGTTCAGGTCGTGGATGTGGACGGGGTTTTCGGTGACGTTGTAGCTGAAGTCGTCCGTCTCGCCGTACACCAGGCCTCGCTTCACGCCGCCGCCGGCCAGCCACATCGTGAAGTTCCGCGGGTGATGGTCGCGGCCGTAGTTGTCCTGGGTGAGCGTCCCCTGGCTGTAGACGGTTCGGCCGAACTCGCCGCCCCAAACCACGAGGGTGTCGTCCAGCATCCCGCGCTGCTTGAGGTCTTTTAAGAGGGCCGCGGTCGGCTGATCCATCGCCTTGGAGAGCTGCGGGATCTGCTTGGGAAGATTGCCGTGGTGGTCCCAGCCGCGAAGGAAAACCTGAGTGAACCGCACCCCCCGCTCCGCCAGCCGCCGGGCCAACAGGCAGTTGTAGGCGTACGTGCCCGGCTCGGTCACCTCGGGACCGTACATGTCGAGCACGTCCTGCGGCTCGCCGGAGATGTCGGTCAGCTCGGGGACCGAGGTCTGCATGCGGAACGCCATCTCGTACTGCGAGATGCGGGCTTGAATCTCCGGGTCCCCCTTCACGCCGAGGCGCTTCTCATTGAGGGCCGCCAATCCGTCGAGCATCCGCCGCCGCGTTTGCTGATCGACCCCCGGCGGGTTCGAAAGGTAAAGCACCGGATCGCCGGAGGAGCGGAGGGCGACTCCCTGGTGCCGCGTCGGCAGGAACCCGGATCCCCACAGCCGCGAGAAGAGCGCCTGCGACTGCGAGCCGCTCGCCAGCCGCGAGTGCAGGACGACGAACGCGGGCAGGTCTTCGTTGGGGCTGCCGATGCCGTACGAGACCCAGGCCCCCATGCTCGGCCGGCCGGGGATTTCGCTGCCGGTCTGGATGAAAGTGATGGCCGGGTCGTGGTTGATGGCCTCGGTGAAGACGCTCTTGACGATGGTGATGTCGTCCACGATCCCCGCGGTGTGCGGCAGCAGCTCGCTCAGCCACGCCCCGTGCTTGCCGTGCTGCTGGAACGTAAAGATCGACGGCGCCACCGGGAACCGCGCCTGCCCGGAGGTCATCGTCGTGATCCGCTGCCCCATGCGGACCGACTCGGGGAGGTCCTTATCGTATTCCTCCTGCAGCTTCGGTTTGTAATCGAACAGATCAAGTTGCGAAGGGGCATCGGCCATGAACAGCCAGATCACGCGCTTGGCGGTCGGCTTATGGTGCAGCGACGGCATCATGCCGAGCGAAGCGGCATCAGGCGCCGTCGCCGTTTCGCCCGCCAAAAGACGCGGATTGAGGACCGACGCCAGCGCGGCCGTTCCCAATCCGGCGGCGCAGCGGCCGAAGAAATAACGGCGAGTTTCAGCGAGGGCTTGTTGATGAAGTGGATTCATAGACGGTTTCTCGGAAATGAATGCGCGGCTATGGCAGCAACTCGGCGACGGGAATGCTCGATGCCAGGCGCCCCGCGATCGCGAATGGGACGAGATCGCCCGCCGTGTAAGCGGCGTGACGCTCGTAGGCGGGCGAGTTCACGTCGCCCCCGGGACTTTCGTAAACTTCCACGCGGCCCTGCACAAGATTGATGATCCAATACACGGGAATGCCCGCCCGGGCGTACATGCAGGGGATGGTGACATGCTCGTTATTCTGGCGCGCTGAAGCGTGAACTCCAACTATTCTTTGGTTACGGTTTCGTCGAGGTTGAGGATCAGGTTCGCGACCATTGTCATGGCGGCGTGTTGGGCGGGGTCGAGGGAGTCGGGGCGCGGCGCCTCGCCGACTCCCAGGAGCTTGCGGGCTTCTTCGGCGCTGGTTTGATAGTGTGCGAGATGCTCTTCGTACGTCTGCACGAGAATCTCCGCCTCATCCGACGAGGGCTGACGCGAGGTCGCCAGGCGGAAGCCGTAGGCGAGCTGCTCGGCGGGCGTCTTGCCTCCCTCGGTGAGCATGCGGGCAGCGAGTTTCCGCGAGGCCTCGACCCATTGCTCGTCGTTCATCAGCACCAAAGCCTGCAGCGGCGTGTTGGTGCGGGCCCGGCGGGCGACGCAGGTTTCCCGCGAGGGGGCGTCGAACGCCATCATCGACGGCGGCGGCGAGGTCCGCTTCCAGAACGTGTACATGCTGCGGCGGTAGAGGGCCTCGCCGTCGTCCCGCTTGAACTCGCGGGTGTTGCTCCCGACAAACGCGATCGCCTCCCACAGCCCCGGCGGCTGGTACGGCTTCACGCTCTTGCCGCCGATCTCTTCCACCAGCAACCCGCTGATGAAGAGGGCCGAGTCCCGCACGGCCTCGGCGTCCAGCCGGAACCGCGGCCCGCGGGCCAAAAGCACATTCTCGGGGTCCCGCTCCAGGTGCTCGGGCGTGATGTCGGATGACTGCCGGTACGTGGCCGACATCACGATCGTCTTCAGGAGCGCCTTCACGTCCCAGCCGCTCTCGATGAATTTGACCGCCAGCCAGTCGAGCAGCTCGGGGTGCGAGGGCCATTCCCCCTGCGAGCCGAAGTCCTCCGCCGTCTCCACGATGCCGCGGCCGAACAACTGCTGCCAATAGCGATTGACCGCCACGCGAGCCGTGAGCGGGTGCGAAGGATCCACCAGCCACCGTGCCAGGCCCAGGCGGTTCTTCGGCGCGTCCTCCGGCAGCGGCGGAAAGACGGCGGGCACGCCCGCTTCCACCTTCTCGCCCGGCTGATCATACTGCCCCCGCGTCAGCACGTGCGTCGCCCGCGGCTCGGGCAGGTCGGCCATCACGAGGCTGACGGGGATCGAGTCATTTACCCCCTTCCGCTCCGCTTCCAGCGCCGCGACCTCTTTGTGCAGCGGTTCAAAAATCGGTTGCGTCTTGGCGTAGACGTGCTCGAGGAAGTAATCGCGGATCAGCTTCTTCTGTTCGTCGCTGCGCTTTTCAACTTCGGTCTTGATTGCATCGCGGATGTTCTGCGGCGCGCTCGATTGCGACAGCGTGCGTTCGTACGCCTCCCACTTCGCGAGCGACTCGAACGATTGCCCATCCTGCGGCGTGCGGGTGACGATGCCGGCCTTGTCCCAATACACCGTGCCGTCGTGCTGCGTGAAGGCCCATCCGTTGAGGACGCTCCCTGGCTTGAGGGCCACGGCGGCGGCGTCCACCTCCAGCCGCGTCCACTCGCCGACCTTGGGCAGGTCGCCCATCGCGAGGTGGTTCGCCTGATTGCCCGAGCCGAAGGGAATCAGGTCCTCGCCCCAGAAGGCGCGGTGCTCCCAACTGCCGTCGTTGAACTGGAGCATCACCGTCTTGGGCGGGTTCTGCGGATCGAGGTAAACGTAGGCGAAGAGCTTATCGCCTTCGCCGATCTTCAGTCCCGGGCTAGCGCCGGTGAAGAAATGCTGGCTCAATCCGCTGGCCGAGCGGCGCGTGGACTTCTCGCCGCTGTAGACGGGATGGTCGGGCTTGCTCACGAACTCCCAAGCCGAGTTGCCCTGGAGCTGCGCTCCGGCGGGAGATCGGAAGAGC
>JAHWKS010000921.1 GCA_019347795.1 Planctomycetota bacterium
AGGTGGTGATTTTGTCTGCGGTCATTATCCTTCACCTGAAAACCTCCACATTCAATCACTTTGCCCGCTTTTGGGCGAACAGCCACTCCCAGGTTTCGGCGGAGCCGTACGCTCGCCCCCAACTGGTATGCCCGACACCCGCGTACTTCGTGTACTTCGGGGAACTTCCCAAGACGGTAGCGGCCTGCGTATTTCCACCCCGGCCGTGCAATGCCAGCACGAGGGGGTAACGCCTGTCGGCTTCAACTTGGGCCGGACTCATCAGCCAGTAATGGAGCGTTGTTCCCTCCTTACTCGTAAACTCATGCCGCTGGTAGTGCGCGTTGCGCGTCGGCGGTTGCACGTCCGGCCCCTGCCCAGAGGCCACGTTGGTTGCAAGGACAAATACCGCCAGCAAGATCGGTAGGGTTGGCGATTTCGGCGCCATGATGGCAGGACCTTTCGATCGACTCGAGTTGTTCGCCGTTTGTCAGTGCGCCGATCGCGGCGCTAGCCCTAAATCAAGCGAAGGCCGATCAGCATTTCGCTGATGATGGCGGGGCATTCTGAGCGCAGGGTGTGGGCGGGTCGGCGGCGCCGATGGTGTGAGGGTCGGATTGTTGGTCGTGCATGGCGGTTGATCTTTCGGGGTTAGGCGTGGCGGCGGACCGGAGCATCCGGACTCCGGCTTCATGCGGCGGCGCGTCAACACCGCAAGGGTTGTCGCAGTTGATCAAGCAGTCGGAAGAATACTTTCTGCCAGGGATTCCAGGATAACAGGCGAAAGATAATTCGGCGGCTGGTCCGCACGATCTGCGCCGGCATGTTCATGAACACGCGCTGGAAGGTGGCGAATTCCATTCGCAACAGCTTCCGCTTCTCCTCGACGCGCCGCTCTTTCCAGCGGCCTTCTTCGGGAAGCAGCAGCGCGGCCCAGGCCTTCAAGCTCCACGCCAGCGAAGCCATCACCATGTAGGCCCAGTTGCTCTCCAACGTGTCCACCGGCGCCCTTAACGCCGGCACGCCGTTCTTGTTCTGCTGAATCAAGTTCTCCTGGTTGCAGCGTCCGTTGGCCTTCTCCACCACCGCTTGCGGGATGCTCTCCCGATCGTTCGTGATGTAGAAAAAGTATCGCACGCGATGATCGAACAACTCCTGCTGGCCGCGTGTGACTTCCAGATCCTTCCGCACGACGATCATCCGGTACGACTGCTTGCAGGCCACCGGCTGATAATGAAACTCCGCCACCCACTCCCTTTGCAGGCGGATGTTCTCAAACTCACGCTCCCGAACGATTTGCTCTTTGACGTTCTCCGGCCGAAGCCGCGGCTGCGTCTTTACCTCGTACCGTGGGCGACGCTCCAGCTTCTTCCAAGCCCGTTTCGGCAGGTTTTCCGCAAGGGAGACGAGCGTTTCCGACGCATCCATGCCGAAGATGAACCGCACCCCGTCCGCATTCCAACCATCCAGGTACTTGGTTTGCGAGAAGTCGGTATCGCCGCGCAGCAGAATCTTCCGAAACCCCGCCCGGCGACAGAGGTTCGCGGCCAGGTCGAAGTACAGCGCGGCGCCTTCATGACTGGGACGATTGCCGCTGCGGTTCACGATGTAGAGCGGCTCGCCGGTATTGGCCAGCGAAATCATCAACGGGTGATAGCCCCACTGTCCTTTGTAGTTGATGTCCATTCCCTGCTTGCACTCGCCGCAGGTCTCCACCATCGACCCGTCGCCGTCGATCACGGCTTCCTCAAAGAACGCCTCCGGCTGTCGCTCCCAGACCGGCAGGCGAGCTTCGTTGATCGCCTCTTGCAGCGAGTAGATGTCCCAGCGCGAGAACCGGCGGCAAAAATCGCCGGCCGTGGTGGGATCGGGGATCCGCCGGGCGCCCAGAGCGTCGAGATAGACCTCATCGTTGCGGAGCGTTTCCAAATGCTCCAAGCACGTTCCGCCGGCCAGGATGTTGTAGGCGATGTTCAGCACATGATCTGACTCATGGTAGGGCAAACAAATCTTGAACAGGCGGAGCCGTCGGTTGATGAGCTCATCGAGCTTCACATGCTTGACCACCTGATGAATCGCCCCAATCCCGCCGGCCGAAACGGCCCGCGTGCGATCGGCGATCTCGTATTGAATGTTCGAGGCCGTGAGCATCGGCCGCTCCATTCCGCGAAGATCATTCTTGTCCAAGCGTCTCTCAATCCGTCGCTTGCGGCGATCCAACGTCTGTCGTATCTTAGCGTTCACTCGAAAACCTCCCTGCGTCAGGCGAATAGGAAGCCTACTACTCCTAAAACGCCGCAAAACGCCGAAGGTTTTTGAGTTTTTTCATAAATCTACCAACAAACCGCTCAGGGTACGCTGGTTTAAGGGCTAGGCCGCTTCGATATCGGCTAACTGCCAGTCGATCACCAGCGGCATTTGGCGGGAAAGCCGCTCAAGCCATCCACTCGGCGGAAAATGAGCGAAGCCCACCGCGCCCGCGGGACGCTGCCGCCTTGCATCGGCAATCCGTGGACGCCAGCGGAGGACCGCCTGGTGCGCACATTGCCGGCGAAAGGCATTGTGCTGCGAACGGGGCGAACTCTCGGGCCGTCTA
>JAHWKS010000922.1 GCA_019347795.1 Planctomycetota bacterium
ACTCCGACTCGCTGAGGCCGATTTTCTCATCGACGGGAACAAGCTGAACCAAAACCTCCGTCCCGTCCGGCAGGTCGGCGGGCGCCGGAATCTCGATGCGGCGATGGTGAACAACACTACGAATGCTGGTCATGGCTATCTGCTCCCAAGGTGCTTTCGCTTCTCCTTCTTACTATACCAACGCCAACGCACATCCGTGGACCGCCGAACGTTTCAGCTGCGGTTCTGTCTTTCACTCGCTCGAGGAAATTAACCGCACGAGGATTCCCGCGAATAGCCCTGCAAACCCACCGAGGGCGAACCCAGCATTATGTCCCTCGGGATCGCCCGGTCCGCGCACCAGCGGCGCCAGGAAAACCGCTCCCAGCAGGGCTCCGAATACCACAGCCGGTAAGAGCAATTGGAGGATGCCCTTCGAGCGTTTGCTCGGCGACTTGTTTTGCTCTGGCTTTACGCTGAGATGCTCAGGCGGCTCATAGGGATTGGGATCGCTCATTTCGCCCCCTACTCCAGCGTCACCAGCAGATCGCCGGTTTCGACCTGGCTGCCGGGTTGTACGTGGACCTGGGCGATCCTGCCGTCCAGTTCGGCGTAGAGGGTGGTTTCCATTTTCATCGCTTCCAGGCTGAGGAGCTTTTGGCCCTTGGCCACCTGGTCGCCCGGCTGTACGGCCACGGTGACGATCATCCCCGGCATCGCGGCGCCGACTTGCTTGGGATCGCCGACGTCGGCTTTGAGCCGCTTCTGCGTCTCCGACTCGAGCGAGCGGTCCACGATCGTCACCTCGCGCGGCTGGCCGTTAAGTTCGAAGAACACGGTCCGCCGGCCGTCGGCGTGCGGCTCGCCGATGGCGAGGAACTTGATAATCAGCGTCTTGCCCGGCTCGATATCGACCCCGACCTCCTCGCCGCGCTGCATGCCGTAGAAGAAGAGCGGCGTGGGAAGCATGCTCGTGTTGCTGTACGCGATCTGGTGGGCGGCGAAGTCCTCGTACACCTTCGGATAGAGCAGATAGGAAACGACCTCGCGGCGGTGCGGTTCCCGCCCCAGCAGCTTCTTCAACGTCCCGGCGGCGGCCGAAAAATCGGCGGGCGGAAAGGCGGCCCCGGGACGCTCGAGGATCGGCGTTTCTCCTCGCAACACACGCTCGATCACCTGGGGCGGGAACCCGCCGGGCGGCTGCCCCATCTTTCCGCCGATGAGGTCCTTCACCGATGCGGGGAACGCCAGCTCGCGATTGGCATCGAGCACGTCATCCGGCTTCAGATCGTTGGCGACCATGAACAACGCCATGTCCCCGACCGCCTTCGACGTCGGCGTCACCTTGACGATGTCGCCGAACATCTGATTGACCTGCGCGTACACGCGACAGACTTCCGCCCAGCGGTCGGCCAGGCCCAGCGACTGCGCCTGATAGTAAAGATTCGTGTACTGCCCGCCCGGCATCTCGTGCGAGTACAGGTCGGCCGTGGCGGGAAGGACGGCACTCTCAAACGGCGTATAGAACTCACGCACCGAACGCCAGTAATCGGCGAGCGCATCGAGTTTGCCGGTGTCGAGCTGCGGATTGCGATCGGTGAACTGCAGCGACGCGACGAGCGTGTTCAGATTCGGCTGGCTGGTGCCGCCCGACATCGGCGCCATCGCCGCGTCGGCGATGTCGAGATCGACTTCGGCCCCTTCGAAGATCGCCCCCGCTTGGGCGCCGCCCGTGTCGTGCGTGTGGAAGTGAATCGGCAGCCCGACCTCCTGCTTGAGCGTCTGCACCAGCCGCCGGGCCGCGGGCGGTTTGCACAGCCCGGCCATGTCTTTGATGGCCAGGATGTGCGCCCCCATCTTCTCCAGCTCTTTCGCCAGATTGACGTAATACTTGAGGTCGTACTTGGTGCGTCGAGGATCGAGGATGTCGCCCGTGTAGCAGATGGCCGCCTCGCAGATGGCGCCGGTTTTGTGTACGGCGTCCATCGCGACACGCATGTTTTCAGTCCAGTTGAGGGCGTCGAACACGCGGAACACGTCGATACCCGCCTGAGCCGCCTCCTCGACAAACGCCTGCACCACGTTGTCGGGATAGTTCGTATAGCCGACGGCGTTGGAGGCCCGCAGCAGCATCTGGAACAGGATGTTCGGGATTTCCTGCCGCAGCTCGGCGAGCCTCGCCCACGGAGATTCCTTGAGGAACCGCATCGCCGTGTCGAACGTGGCGCCCCCCCACATCTCGATCGAAAAAAGCTGCGGACAGAGATGCGCATAAGCGCCGGCAATATTCAATAGGTCGTGTGTGCGGAAGCGGGTCGCCAGGAGCGACTGGTGCGCGTCGCGAAAGGTGGTGTCGGTGAACAGCAGCGGTTTCTGCTCCCGCACCCAGGCGCTGAACTTCTCCGGGCCGAGCAATTGCAGGCGTTGCCGCATCCCGTTGGGAGCCGGCGCCTCATGATCGTACTCCGGGACCGGCGCCGGCTCGCGGCGCACCGCCACCGGCCGATCCTTCACCAGCGGGTTCCCGTTGACCGCCATCTCGCCCAGGTATGCCAGGATCTTCGTGGCCCGGTCGCGGCGCCGCGGGA
>JAHWKS010000923.1 GCA_019347795.1 Planctomycetota bacterium
TGGAGCAGCACGGCGCAACGCCCCTCGAACTGTCGCATTTGTTGCTCCAGGCCGGCACGATCGTTCGCGTAGGCGACGCGGAACGCGGCCACCGCGCCGCGATCCTCTAGTCGCCGCGAAACCTGCGGCTTGAGGACGACCGGCCACCTCAGTTGAGTTGCCGCATCCAGCGCTTCTTCCACGTGGTGGACCAGGCGCGTCTGCGGCGCCGGAATGTCCAACTGCCGCGCCAACTCCCAGGTCCGGTGCTTGTCGCACACTGCCTGAAGCGCCTCGGCGTCAGGGGTCGCCAACCGGCATCCAAGCGGAAGCCTTGAGTTTGCTTTCGAGAGCGGCAAAATCGCCTCGTCCGTTACCGGGATGAGAAGGCCGATCTCCCGTTCGCGCACGGCATGAACGACCCCCTCGACGAATGCGGCCGGCGCCTCGGCCGGCGAGGGATACACCACCGGAGCATCTGCATATCGTGAACGAAATCCCGGACTCCGCCGATCGGAGTCGCCGGGAACAACGCGGTAGCCGGCGCGGCCGAGCGAGCGAATGATCGCCAGCGCGCTGCCGCGCCCCGCGTCGGTCACCAGCACGGTGCGCGGCGCGGCGGCGTGCGGATCCTCTTTACTATTCGGCCACGGCGACGGTCGCCGCCCGGACCGGGCCAGTTTGCGTATCATGTGCGATTTCCAACGTGTCTCCCGTGCGGGCGCGATAAAACGCGCTGACATGCCTTACGACCTCGCTCCACACCAGCTCCTCAGGCTGCGAGGCGTCGATCACCTGAAAAGGGGCGAGGATGTCGCGCAGCCGCAAGTACTCCTGCCGGCGGCGCTCCAACAGCTCCAGGGTCCCTTCGCTTTTGCGAGCGAAGAGGACCTCGGGCGGCGCGTCCAGCAGGATGGTCAAATCGGGCTGCGGATAGAATCTCGCCAGCGCCAGCCCGTGCAGCCGCTGCGCCCAGGAGCGGAATTCGTCTTCGGGCGCGACGTCGTGGGCGTAGTAGTCGGCGAAAAAGTGGCGGTCGAACACCACGATCGAGCCGCGCCGCCGATGCCGCCAGGCGACTCCCTGCCGCCGCCATTCCTCGGCGAGGCGGTTGGTCATGCTGAGACTCGACTTCGCCTCGCGCAGCAACCGCTTAACGAGGTTCTTCGGCGGAGGCTTGCGCCGGCGGGGATCGGGAGGACCGCCTTGGGGCGCCGCAGCGCCCCGCCATTGCTTCACTGCCCGGGCCAGACGCGTCGTCGGGAGCAGGCAGTTACAGGCATCTACGTTCGTACCCATATACAGGTACTTGACCGGGACAGGAAACTGCCGCTCCAGCCGCCGGCCGAGCGTCGTTTTCCCGGCGCCGTCGGCGCCGATGAGGGCAAGCGTGAACATCACTTTTCCACCAGGGTGACAATGAAGCGACACAGGTAGTGCAGGAACGGGGCGCCGCGCAGCACGGCCCCGTCCACCCGGTGCAGCGCTTGGCTGAGCCAGGACTCGTGGCGGCCGTAAATGGCCACGGCCGCCATCGAGGTCAAGCCGAATCCGCGATATCGACAATAAGAGAAATGTCTCCCGAACGTTTCCGCGTCCGGGAACCGGAGCGGACGGTCGGTCCCTTTCGCGGCATTCTTGCCGCGATAGGGGAGGTAATCCCGGGCGAACTCCAGCAGCAGGTTCTGGCCGAGCGGATCCTTAAACGCCGCCCGCGCTCCCGGCTTCATCACCCGGGCGATTTCGGCGCCGGCGCGGTCGAGATCGAGATGATGGAGCACCGCTTCGCCGTGGACCAGGTCGAACATCTCGTCCTCCAGCGGCATTTGTTCGGCGGGACACACGACGGCATGAACGCGGTCGGAGACGCCGTGCCGCTCCGCCTGCTGGCGGACGTACGCGATCGCATTGGGAGAGACGTCGCACGCCCACACCTCCTTCGCGCCGGCCAGGGCGAGGTAGATGGGGGTGGGAAAGTACCCGCAGCCCAGGTCGAGCACGGTCTTTCCCTCGAAGCATCCGAGGAAGTTGAACGTCTCTCGCCGCCAGGGAGAGCGATTCCGAAAGCGGTCGAAGCTCCAGTCGGGCCCGATCTCCAGCGGCTGGATTTTCTTGGCCTTGTCGTCGGTGATTTGGCGCTCCAGCTCGATGCGGCTCTCCAGCGCCATCACGGCGGCATGTTCGCGCGACACAACTCGATTAGTCTTCATTGATGCGCCTCCTGGCAAGCGGCGCCTCCCGCGGCCGACGGAGAGAGCTCGGCGTAGCCCCATCGCCGCGCCAGATCCAGGCCGAGCATCGCGTCGAGCCTCTGGACCTCATCGCGGAAGATTTCGCGGAGCGACTCGCGCGTGCGTTCCGGCATGGCGGGCCGCTCGGCATCGCGATAGGGCGCGTACAGTAAATTGCGAATGAAGCGGGAGGTCTTGATCCGGCCTCGCAGGCGCCGCAAGCCGACCCTTTTCGAGAGGGCCGATCCCCGCTTCGCCAGCGTAACCAGCCCCTGGGAGCGCGGCCGGGCAGCCGGCATGAGCTTCTCTTTCTCGCGTTCCGGGAGCGTCAGCGGAGCGACGCCGAGG
>JAHWKS010000924.1 GCA_019347795.1 Planctomycetota bacterium
GGCCAGACGTCTTCCCGCTTGGATACCGATTCGACCGAAAAAGACTCCCGACCCCCTTCCCGTTCCTACTTGCCGCCGAGTTGCACCTCATAGCGGCCGGTGGAGTCGGCGGCGGCGCGGGACATGCCGACCGTGTTGAAATCCAGCACGATGCGTCCGCTCTTGTCCACCGCGATCAGACCGCCCGTGTTGGGTTCGAGCGTCTCGTGGAGCACATGCCGCACTGCGCCTTCGAGCGATGCGTCGAGGTACGCCATCCGGGCGTGAACGTCGTGCGCGATGGCGTGGCGGATGAAATACTCTCCCACGCCGGTGCAGCTTACGGCGCAGGTGTTGTTATCGGCATACGTGCCGGCGCCGACGATCGGCGAGTCTCCCACGCGGCCGAATTTCTTATTCGTCACGCCGCCCGTGGACGTGCCCGCCGCCAGGTTGCCGCGCCGATCGAGGGCGACGCAGCCGACGGTGCCCATGTGCTTGTCCTGCTCCTTCGCCGGCGGCTTCGCCTTTCGCTGAAAGCGTTCGAGTTGGAAAGGCGTGGTGAAGTAGTCCTGCTCGACCTGCTCAACGTTCATCTCTTTCGCGAAACGGTCGGCGCCGGGGCCGGCTAAAAGCACGTGCCGCGTCTCGGTCATCACGAGGCGCGCCAGCGAGATCGGGTTCTTCACCATCCGCACCCCCGCCACCGCCCCGCACGACTTGTCGCGGCCGTCCATGATCGAGGCATCCAGCTCGTGCCCGCCATCGGCGTTGAACACCGCTCCGCGGCCGGCGTTGAAGTGCGGATCGTCCTCCAGATGCCGGATAACTTGCTCAACCGCATCGAGGCTGGCGCCGCCGCGCTCGAGAATCTCGATGCCGATCTCCAGCCCTTTCCGCAACGTCGCCTCGCGCCCTTGTCGCTCTTCCGGCGAAAGCTTCGCGGCATTATCTCCGGCGCCTCCATGGAGGGCCAACGCGTACCCGGCTTTCTGCGGCTCGGCCGCGGACGATGCATCCGACAAAGCGGCGAATCCTATTAGCAAGAGGAACCCGGCGCGACCGAGAAACGTCATCATGGTGGGTTACTCCGACGACAACCGCTGCTGGAGCCGGGCCCTGGCCAGTTGCAAAAAGTGTTCGGCCGCGGCGAACCGCTTCAGCTCCGTCCGCTCTTCGCGGGAGAGCTGATTGTTCTCCCGGCGCTCCTTCAATGTTTGCACGCGATGCCGGGTCTCATCCGACCATTCAAAATGAGCAAGCCCGCGAGGATCCACGCTTTGCACTAGAAGGTCCACGAAATTGTCATAAGCACGCATTACACTGCAGGTTTCAAGAGGTAAATCACCTGACCCAGTAAATTCTAGGCGATGTGGAGGGGTGGGGCCACCTGCGAAGGCCCCCCCGACGACGCGATCCGCCCCACTTGACGCGCCCTTCACCGACGGCGAAAAAATCAAAGAGATTTTCGCCAAGCAAGCCGCCCGCCGGGCGAATATGTGCTTGCCGACCGGTCCGCGATTCTTGTCGCCACAGCGCTCATGCTATTTCCACGGTTCTCGCTGCGCTTGATCCTGGGCGCCGTTACGGCTCTCTGCTTGTTCTTTGTCGTGCTGTCGATGGCGGCCCGCGGGCACGATTGGGCGATCGCCTTCGCCATCGCCGGGGCGACCGTGTCGATCATGGCTGTCGTCTATTTTGTGCTGTTTGCGGCGGCTTGGGTGCTGTCGTTGCCGATGAGCGGCCGCCGGGCGAAGGTGGAATCTCCCTTCGCCGCGGATCGCCTGCCGCCCGTGCTGGTGACGCCGCCCCCGGACCCGGAAAATTGACCTCCTCCCACGCGGAGAGATTGCTATGTGTCGGCGATCGACTTCTCTCGCCCAGCGGGTGGGATGCCTCGTTCTTGCTTGTGCGATGCTCTCGCCGCCCGCCGCCACATTCGCGGGAACAGGCAGCCGGGCGTCGCTGCCGGTCAATAGGGTCAAGAACGCGCTGCGGGTGAATATCGATACGACGTGGGTGGACGGCAACGGGTATCGGCCGGTGCAGGTCCAACTGATCCCGTGGCCTCCCGGACCGGCGCCGGCCGATCGCACCATCCGCGTTGAGTTCACGCCGCAAAGCTGGCGAGGCGGTTACGGCTGGTGCGGGGTGACCGACTTCATCGAAATCCCGCAAGGCGCCAGCAGCGTCGAGGCGGTGATCGCCGTTCCCCAGCGGGAGCAGTGGAGCTCCTTCAACGTCGAGTTCTACGAGGACGGCGAGAAGCTGGAGGATCTGGAATACCGCGGGGCGATGAGCTTCATGGGCAACCACGGCTGGAGTGAGGCCTCGCCCACCATGCTCTTCATCGATGGCGACGCCCCGCCTCGCGCTCTGCGGCAACCGCGGATCGCCGAGTTGCGCGGGGCCGGCGCCAAGTCAGACTCGCACAAGCTCCCCGATCCCCGCGCCCTGGTGGAGATGCACCCGGCGCCCGACCTGACGCGGTTTGGCTACAACCCGGACGAATCGCCGACCGACCTGACGATTCTCGACTCGCTCGCGACGTGGTCCAAGATCGAACTCCTGCCGC